>NZ_VMMY01000019.1:0-7266 GCF_013277455.1 Streptococcus sp. 5346 | reverse complement strand
GGAGTTGTGGGAGTCACAGTAGGAACGGAAGAGAAAGACTATGCGTCATCGAACATTCACTCCGTGACTTCAAAAGAACAATTACCAAGCTTAACTGCAGATAGCGAGACTGAGGTTCCAGTATTGATTACGTATAATGACGGTTCTCAAGAAAATACAGCTGTCACACTAAAAGTCGCACCAGTAGCACCTAACGTGACTGTCCAACCACAAGATGGCACAACAGGAGACTTAACACTAACAATCAAACGACATGATGATACTAAATACCCAGATGATTCTGTAGTAACTGTTCCAGGAATAGACGGAACATTCAAAGTTAAAGATGGAACAATCAGAATTAAGAATGATCAACTAAAAGATAAAGTACAAACAGGCAAAGTTACCGTAACAGAAGGAACAAAACTTCCAGCAGAAACTGACGGGGATAAGACGATTCCGGCGAAGAAAGTACTAAGTGCAACTCCAACATTTACGGTAGGAACACAAAATCCACAAACTGGAAATGTTGAAGTAACAGTTGATGGAGTTCCTGAAGGTACTAAAGTTAAATTACCTGGTATTGCTAGCGAAAAAGTTGTCACTGGAGGAAAAGTAGAGTTATCTCATAATGAGTTACCTGAAAATCCAACAACAGGAAAAGGAATTGCCCAAGAAGATGGTAAACTTCCAAAAGAAGGAACAAGTGATATTACAATACCTGGTAAATTGACTAGCGCTAAAGGTGAGCCAGCAAGAGAATTTGAAGTAACAATCCCACTACCGATTGTAGTTCCAGATCCAGAACATTTAACACCAGAAGAAAAAACAGAATTAGAGAAAAAAGTTAAAAAATCTAATCCAAATATGGATGTTAAAGTCGATGATAAAGGAAATGTTACTATAACAGATCCGAAAACAGGTCAATCTAAAGTAATTCCAGTTAAAGATTTAACTGTTAAAGACTTCACCCCAGTGAAACCAACCGACAAAGTTCCAGTGAAAGACAAAGCGCACTTAACTCCAGAAGAGAAAAAACAAGTGGCAGACAAAGTCAAAGCGAAGAACCCAGGTAAGGAAGTAACAGTAGGAGACGACGGCACAGCGACAGTGACAGATCCAACAACCGGCATCAGTCATACAATTCCAGGAACAGATCTAGTGAACCAAGACTTCGAACCAGTGAAACCAACTGAAAAAGTTCCAGTCAAAGACAAATCCCACTTAACTCCAGAAGAGAAAAAACAAGTGGCAGATAAAGTCAAAGATAAGAACCCAGGTAAGGATGTAACGGTAGGAGACGACGGCACCGCAACGGTTACCGATCCAAATACAGGAATCAGTCACGACATTCCAGGAACAGACCTAGTAAATCAAGACTTCGAACCAGTGAAACCAACCGACAAAGTTCTAGTTAAAGACAAATCCCACTTAACTCCAGAAGAGAAAAAACAAGTGGCAGACAAAGTCAAAGATAAGAACCCAGGTAAGGATGTAACGGTAGGAGACGACGGCACCGCAACCGTAACGGATCCAACGACCGGCATCAGTCACGAAATTCCAGGAACAGACCTAGTAAATCAAGACTTCGAACCAGTGAAACCAACCGACAAAGTTCTAGTTAAAGACAAATCCCACTTAACTCCAGAAGAGAAAAAACAAGTGGTAGACAAAGTCAAAGCGAAGAACCCAGGTAAGGATGTAACTGTAGGAGATGACGGCACAGCGACAGTGACAGATCCAACAACAGGAATCAGTCATACAATTCCAGGAACAGACCTAGTAATTGAATTTGCTAAAGGGGATTCTACAAGATTAGAAGTTCCAGGATTAATCATTACTAAGTGGACAGATGAACTAGGGAATGACTTGAAGCAACCTGATTCTAAAGCTCCATCAGTACTAGGTGAAGCCAATGAAGCATTTGAACATGGTGAAATTGAAGGTTATGTATTTGTAAGAACAGAAACTAAAGGTGATGTTGTAACTCACGTCTTCAGGAAAGTGAGTCCAGTTAGACCAACAGGTGACGGCCAACAGGGACCAGCTACGCCATCTGCCGATACAAATCGTAGACCAGATACTGCTACTCCTGCTGAGGTGCCAGCTGCTCAACCGGCTGAACAACCAAGTCAAACAGCCGAAGTACCTGCTCAATTGCCGAATGAAGTGTCAGAAACTGATTCATCAGTTTCTCAACCGCAAGCAGTATTGCCAAATACTGGTACGAAAGCAGATCGTGCTACAGGTGTATTTGGAGTTCTCTCTCTTCTTGGCGCATTTGGTTTGCTATTTGCCAAAAAGAAAAAAGACGATGAAGAGGAAGCTTAAATAGATGATCTCATCTGATCCTTAGTAGTTTTCCCTGCATAAAGTCTTGGTAAATCAAAAAGAACTAGAAAATCACTCATTTGTGAGAATTCTAGTTCTTTTTTCGTATTTCATAAACATTTCATATTTAGGTTTTATAATAGTCTTACAAATATGGAGGTGACAAATGAATCCAATCCAAAGAGCTTGGGCTTATGTCAGCAGAAAACGACTGAGAAGTTTTATTTTATTTCTGATTTTATTTGTCTTATTGGCTGGAATTTCAGCCTGTTTGACTCTGATGAAGTCCAACAAAACGGTTGAAACCAATCTTTACAAATCACTCAACACATCTTTTTCTATTAAGAAGATAGAAAATGGTCAGACTTTCAAGCTGTCGGACCTAGTATCTGTAAGAAAGATTAAGGGACTGGAAAATATTTCTCCTGAACTGGAGACGATTGCAAAACTAAAAGACAAGGAAGCGGTGAGTGGTGAGCAGAGTGTAGAACGTGATGATTTGTCAGCTGCGGACAAGAACTTGGTTAGCTTAACGGCTCTTGAGGATTCATCCAAGGATGTCACCTTTACCAGTTCAGCTTTCAATCTAAAAGAAGGGCGACACCTTCAAAAAGGGGATTCAAAGAAAATCATCATCCACGAAGAGTTGGCTAAGAAGAACGGTCTTTCGCTTCATGACAAGCTTCGCTTGGATGCTGGTCAGTCTGAAGCTGGTAAAGGACAAACTGTCGAGTTTGAAATCGTCGGAATCTTCTCTGGTAAAAAACAAGAGAAATTTACAGGCTTTTCTTCCGACTTCAGTGAAAACCAGGTCTTTACAGACTATGAAAGTAGCCAGACCCTTTTGGGTAATAGTGAACCTCAAGTCAGTGCAGCGCGCTTCTATGTAGAAAATCCTAAGGAAATGGACGAACTCTTGAAGCAGGTAGAAAACTTGTCCTTGGAAAATCAAGGCTATCAAGTCGAAAAGGAAAACAAGGCTTTTGAACAAATCAAAGGCTCAGTTGCTACTTTCCAAACCTTTCTGACCATTTTCCTTTATGGGATGTTGATAGCAGGAGCAGGGACCTTAATTCTTGTTTTGTCTCTCTGGTTGAGAGAAAGGGTCTACGAAGTGGGAATTTTACTGGCACTTGGAAAAGGCAAGAGCTCGATCTTCCTACAATTCTGTTTAGAGGTAGTTTTGGTATATCTCAGTGCTTTGCTTCCAGCATTTGTTGCAGGAAACGCAATAACATCTTACCTACTCCAAACCCTATTAGCAAGTGGAGCTCAGGCAGTCTTACAAGACACGCTAGCCAAAGCAAGCAGTCTATCAACTAATATCCTATCATTTGCAGAATCCTATATCTTTCTGTTGTTGCTTAGTTGCTTATCTGTAGCCCTTTGTTTCCTATTCTTATTTAGAAAATCGCCGAAAGAAATTTTATCATCTATTAGTTAATACTCTTCGAAAATCTCTTCAAACTACGTCAGCTTCCATCTGCAACCTCAAAACAGTGTTTTGAGCAACCTGCGGCTAGATTCCTAGTTTGCTCCTTGATTTTCATTGAGTATAAGAAGGAGAAATCATGACTTTATTACAATTACAAGACCTTACCTACCGTTATAAGAACACTGCTGAGGCAGTTTTATATCAGATCAATTATCATTTTGAACCCGGAAAATTTTACAGTATTATTGGGGAGTCAGGAGCGGGGAAATCCACTCTCTTGTCCCTCCTTGCGGGTCTAGATAGTCCTGTTGAAGGTTCTATCCTTTTCCAAGGAGAGGACATTCGTAAGAAGGGCTATTCCTACCATCGCATGCACCATATTTCCCTGGTCTTTCAAAATTATAACTTGATAGATTATCTTTCTCCACTGGAAAATATCCGCTTGGTCAACAAAAAGGCCAGCAAGGAGACTCTTCTTGAACTTGGTCTTGACGAAAGTCAGATCAAGCGAAATGTTCTCCAGTTATCAGGTGGACAACAGCAACGTGTTGCCATTGCTCGTAGTTTGGTCTCAGAAGCTCCAGTTATTCTCGCTGATGAGCCAACAGGAAATCTGGATCCTAAAACTGCTGGAGATATTGTCGAACTGCTCAAATCACTTGCCCAGAAAACAGGTAAATGTGTCATCGTCGTTACCCACAGCAAAGAAGTGGCACAAGCGTCAGATATTACACTTGAGTTGAAAGATAAGAAACTGACTGAAATATAGAATCTAATTATTAAACTTTAAAATAGTATTAGTTGGTAACCAGATACGTGTAAAGTAATAATAAACGAAGTGAGTCTTTAACAACTATTTCCCGCAGTAGTGATAGCCTAGATAATAACAAAGTTATTATCTAGGCCGGAATTTTTGAGACATACGGCTCAAAAATTAGGGATGAAATTCCTACAGGAAGTTGCTCCCGTCCGCACAATCTAAGGGAAATAGTAAAAAAATAATTTATATAAGTTATAAGACATTGAAATAGAACAACATCTAGAAAGGGAACCTATGTTACACAACGCATTTGCCTATGTTACAAGGAAGTTTTTCAAATCGATTGTCATCTTCCTGATTATTCTCCTCATGGCGAGCTTAAGTTTGGTTGGCTTGTCAATCAAGGGAGCTACTGCCAAGGCTTCTCAGGAGACCTTTAAAAATATCACCAACAGCTTCTCCATGCAAATCAATCGTCGCGTTAATCAAGGAACGCCACGTGGTGCTGGTAATATTAAGGGTGAAGATATCAAAAAAATCACCGAAAATAAGGCCATTGAGTCTTATGTTAAACGCATCAACGCTATCGGGGATTTGACTGGCTATGAACTTATCGAAACTCCAGAAACCAAGAAAAATCTGACTCCTGATCGTGCTAAACATTTTGGAAGTAGCTTGATGATTACAGGTGTCAATGACTCTTCCAAAGAAGACAAGTTTGTCTCTGGTTCTTATAAGCTGGTTGAAGGGGAGCACTTAACCAACGATGACAAGGACAAGATCCTCCTGCACAAGGACTTGGCAGCCAAACACGGCTGGAAAGTAGGGGATAAGGTTAAACTAGACTCTAATATCTACGATGCCGACAATGAAAAAGGTGCCAAGGAAACAGTCGAAGTGACAATCAAGGGACTCTTTGATGGTCACAACAAGTCGGCAGTTACCTACTCACAAGAACTCTATGAAAACACAGCTATCACAGACATCCATACAGCTGCTAAACTATATGGTTACACAGAAGACACAGCTATTTATGGGGACGCTACCTTCTTTGTAACAGCGGACAAGAACTTGGATGATGTTATGAAAGAGTTGAATGGCATCAGTGGTATCAACTGGAAGAGCTATACACTCGTTAAAAGCTCATCTAACTACCCAGCTCTTGAGCAATCCATCTCTGGTATGTACAAGATGGCCAACCTTCTCTTCTGGGGTAGCTTGAGTTTCTCAGTCCTTCTCCTTGCCCTCTTGCTCAGCCTTTGGATCAATGCCCGTCGCAAGGAAGTGGGAATTCTCCTCTCTATCGGTCTCAAGCAGGCAAGTATCTTGGGGCAATTCATCACCGAATCCATCTTGATTGCTATCCCTGCTCTCGTTTCTGCTTACTTCTTAGCTACTTACACAGCGCGTGCAATCGGAAATACTGTCCTTGCCAATGTGACTTCAGGTGTTGCCAAACAGGCTAGTAAGGCGGCTCAGGCCTCTAACCTTGGTGGTGGTGCAGAAGTAGATGGCTTTAGCAAGACCTTGTCGAGCCTAGATATTTCTATTCAGACATCAGACTTTATCATCGTCTTTGTTCTAGCCTTGGTTCTAGTGGTTCTCGTTATGGCGCTTGCTTCAAGCAATCTCCTCAGAAAACAACCAAAAGAGCTTTTGCTGGATGGTGAATAATACTGATGCCAGACTGAAAAATGAGGCTAGCAACTGAAAGTTTTAAAATGATAAATGAAGCAGAAAGCAGTGGTGAAAATCATTGCTTTCAGTTGCTTTCTTTGTACTTTAGTACTTAAATATGATATACTAAAGCTATGGAATTTATTAGAAAGGGGTTTCACAACTTATATATGGAATTGTGCATAAAAATCTATAGAAATCTTATCTTGAAAATAGATAGATAAATCTGTAGAAGCCTATCCATATCGCAAACATAGGTTAGTAGACCTAGGAAGAGTCTACTTTGGAAAATATAGAATAGTGAGGAAAAATAAACATTATGAGACAAACAAATGTTAGAGGAAGCTTGTCCCTCCGTGGCTTTAGAAAATTGAGAACTGGTGCAATTGTTGCGACAGGTGTCATTTTGCTAGGTCTGGGCTTTTTAGCTCCAACTGTATCAGCCAGTGAACAAGATGGTGTCTGGGTAGCAAGAACAGTTGAGGAAGTGAAAGCTGACCTTCAAAAAGAAGGTGATTTATTTAAGTATGTCATTAAGTGGGGAGATACATTAAGTGTTATCAGCGAAGCAAGCAATATCCCTGTAGATGTACTCCAAGAAATGAATCAAGCTTCAGGCAAGAATTTATTCTTACCACACAATGAATTGTACTTTACTGAAGCTGAAACGGTTTCAGATACAGTCACAAAACACAAGATTGTCATCAAAGAAAGTGGTGCAAGTGGCGAAGTTCGCACTTACGAAGTCTTGCTCAAGAAAGATCAGGAAACAAAAGCTGTTACCTTTGAATTAACAGATGTCACTGAGAAAGTTGAAAAAATGACTGTGAACTATAGCCCAGTCTATCAGCCTGTATCAGCACCAGTAGTGGAAAGAGCGGAAGAATCGGGTGAAGAACCTGCTTCAGAAGCACCAGCAGAGACAAGCCCAGAAGTTAAAGAAGAAACAGAAGCTCCAGTAGCGCCAAAAGCAGAAGACGCAGCGACTACACCAGCACCAAAAGTGGAAGAACCAGCGGCATCAGCACCAAAAGCAGAGGAACCAACGACACCGGCACCGAAAGTGGAAGAACCTGCAACACCA
>NZ_VMMY01000018.1:0-38243 GCF_013277455.1 Streptococcus sp. 5346 | reverse complement strand
AAATCCCCTCGGTATTGCAGTACCGAGGGGATTTTTTCTGGGTTAGATAGCACTAACCAGGAAGGTTATACTCAATGAAAATAAAAGAGCAAACTAGGAAGCTAGCCGTAGGCTGTACTTGAGTACGGCAAGGCGAAGCTGACGTGGTTTGAATTTGATTTTCGAAGAGTATTACTTGTCGAAGTGATCGTCTAACCAACGAGTCACCAGCCATGAGATGATACTCTCGATGACTGCGATAAGTACTATTTTGAGAAGTTCTAGCATCTATAATACATCCTTTTCCAAGGCGTATCGTTAGTGCCATCGTTATTATATTATATGCTGCATCAATTTGATAGGATATTTTTACTTTTTGAAAAAGAAGGGGAAAGGCAAAAAGCAATGTCATTAAGTTAAGAAATTTAGCTCTTTAAAATCAAAAACGCATAATATCAGGTATTGAAAACCGTGATACTATGCGTTTTATTGTGAGAAAATTTATTTCATTTTCTCTTGAAATTGAGTTTTTATCTAATCTCTAATGAGTTATTTCCAAGTGACCAGTTCGCTCCAAACGCTAATATTCGATATAGTAGAGGTTTCACCAGCTGGAACCCATTTGTTGGTGCCTAAGTATCTAACTTCTAGTTTACGAACATTTACTGTGTAAGATGCTTTTAGTCTAATATAACCATAAGTGTAGGGTGGTACGTTATGGGAGACTGAGTGATTTAAACTAAGTCCAACTCCAGACTCCGGAGCAGAAAAGCTAGCACCTGCACCTATAGTTAGGGTAGCTCCAGCTTTTCCACCATAGGCTGTTGAACTTAGAGCTCCTGATGTGGCACTGCTCTCGTAAGAGTGAGAGTATTTAGTTCTATAATCTGCAACACCAGTCGCGTTAGAACGAGTCTGATACATAGATGTAGACTCCAAATAGGCATCTCTAAGTTCAGTCGTATAAAATGAGAGTAACTCCCCTGTGTTGATTTCTTTTATAATACGATTAGATACAATTTCATAATTTGTGCCAGGATAGATATCGGCAAAAACTGTAGACGTTGTGACTAAGAATAATAAACTTGATAGTAGAGAGAAAAACAAAATTTTCAGTTTAATCATAAAAGTTTTCTTTCTTCCTAATCAAAAGATTATTTTTTCAATCCTTTGAAAGTCATAATGCACCCAAAAAAGATACTGAGAGTTCCTATAGGTCTCCAATATAGATTCCAAAAGAGTAAAATTAACCTTCCTTTCAGTGGCTCATCGGGTCCGGCATAATAGGGGTTGATGTGAAATAACAAAAAACCAAAACATAAAACGATGATTCCACTCAAGAATAAAATGTCCTTATTTACTTTTCTCATAAAATCTCCTTTTATTTTATATCCTCTTCTAAATTTATTATACATCTAAAAAAGGAAAAAACAAGCCTATTTTTAATTTTTTTATATGGTATAATAGAATAGTTGGAGAGTTTTGATAGATTTTTAAAAGACTGATATGAAATACTTTGTATAATCTAATGATTCTGCAAAAAAATTTCTTATTCAAACAAGAGTAAAGAGCAGGTGGGCTGCATATCAGAAGTTAGATGTATTTCTGTCTAACTTTTGAGGTGGAGTTCATGTTAAAACCACGAATCCTATGTGACTCGTGGTTCTTTTTTATAAACTAGTAGAGTGTTTTGGTTGTACTTTTTGCTCAGGGTCGATGTAGTTGATGGCATTGTTGACAGCAGTTGGTGCTTCTCCAAGCCCTGTCGCAATCAGATCAATTTTTCCGTCATAGTAGCAACAGTCACCGATAGCGTAGATACCTGCTTGGCTAGATTCTTGCTTGCTGTTGACAATAATCTTGTGGCGGTTGAGGTCCAGACCCCAGTTTTTAAGGTTACCGACAGAAGATTTGAAACCATAGTTGACAAAGAGGTGGTCTAGGTCAATTGTTTCGGTTTCATCAGATTTGACTTTTGTGATTTCAAGTTTATCAAGCGTTTTTCCATCTCCAAGGAGTTGGCTAGGGACGAATGGTGTCTTGATGGTTACAGATGATTCTTGCAAGGCTTCTACACTGTGTTCCAAGGCGCGGAAATTATCTCTGCGGTGAACAAGGGTAGTTGGTGCAATTTTTTCAAAAGCCAAAGCCCAATCAACAGCCGAGTCTCCTCCACCAAGAATCGTCACTTTCTTACCAGTGTATTGCTGAATGTTAGAAACATGGTAGTGGATATTTTCATAGCCTTCAACGCCTTCTAGTTCCAGAGGACGTGGTTTGAAGGCACCGCCACCCATAGCGATGATAACTGTTTTAGTCAGGTGACTTCCTTTAGAAGTTGTAATTACAAAGCCTTCTTCTTGTTTTTCAATCTCAAGAACCGTTTCGTTGAGATGAATAGGGGTATCAAAGCCATTTAATTGCTCGATTAGACGGTTAGTCAATTCTTCTCCAGTCAGGTTTGGGAAACCTGGAACGTCGAGGATTTCCTTTTCAGGATAGAGAATAGCAGGTTGTCCACCTAGTTGGGGAAGGGAGTCGATGATTTGGACCTTGGCTTGGCGTAGGTGGGCATAGAAGGCTGCAAAAAGCCCGACAGGACCACCACCTACAATAGTGATATCATAGAGTTGAGACATGGTTTCTCCTTTGTTTTTTCTAGTTAGTTTATTTTATCATATTTTTCCTTAATTTAAAATGAAGTAGGATAGGGAAAAAAATGCCAGAAAAATGGTATAATAGAAAGGAACGTGTTTGGACAGAGAGGAGACAGCAGATGAACTTTCAACAATTATCCAATCTGCAATATTGGACTAGCTTGTTTTCTAGTCCTTGGAGTATTGCCATCAATGTGTTTGATATTTTGATTGTGGCCTATATTTTATATCGTTTTACAAAAGCGATAGCTGGCACCAAGATTATGATTTTGGTGCGGGGGGTCTTGATTTTTGTATTAGCCCAGGTTGTGGCCAATATCCTTGGTTTAACAACGATTTCTTGGTTGATTAATCAGATTATTACCTAT
This sequence comes from Streptococcus sp. 5346, assembly GCF_013277455.1. Classification (GTDB taxonomy): domain Bacteria; phylum Bacillota; class Bacilli; order Lactobacillales; family Streptococcaceae; genus Streptococcus. The sequence goes on along the minus strand of NZ_VMMY01000018.1, from coordinate 35,239 downwards.
GGGGTTATTGCTGCGGTTGTTATCTTCTCTCCAGAGATTCGGACTGGTTTGGAACGCTTGGGAAGGGCGACAGATTTTTTTTCTACTACTCAAATTAGTGCAGAAGAGAAAATGATTCGTGCCTTTGTTAAGTCAGTTGAATACATGAGTCCCCGTAAGATCGGTGCTTTGGTTGCCATTCAACGAGTTCGGACCTTACAAGAATACATCGCGACAGGAATTCCTTTGGATGCCAATATTTCAGCTGAACTCCTTATTAATATCTTTATCCCCAACACCCCTCTACATGATGGTGCTGTGATTATCAGAGAAAATCGAATAGCAGTAACCTCTGCCTATCTGCCCTTGACAGAAAGTACAGGGATTTCCAAGGAATTTGGGACCAGACACCGGGCAGCTATCGGTTTGTCAGAAGTATCCGATGCCTTGACCTTCATCGTCTCAGAGGAAACAGGTGGCATTTCTATTACCTATAACGGTGTTTTCAAGCACGACTTGACGATTGAAGAATTTGAAGCAGAGCTACGAGCAATTCTTTTGCCAGCTGTTGAGGAAAAAGTCAGTTTCAAGGACCGTTTGCTAGGAGGTTGGAAATATGAGAAAAAATAGTCTATATATCATTTCATCTCTCTTTTTTGCTTGTGTCTTATTTATCTATGCAACGTCAACCAACTTTCAAAATAGCAATACCGCAAGGCAGGTCAAATCAGAAACCTATACCAATACGATAACGAACGTTCCTATCGATATTCACTATGATGATGACCAGTATTTCATTAGCGGATTTGCATCAGAGGTTTCAGTTGTGCTGACAGGTGCCAATCGTGTGACCTTGTCCAGTGAAATGCAAGAAAGTACACGTAAATTCAAGGTTACTGCTGACCTAACAGATGCTAGTGTTGGAACGATTGAAGTTCCCTTGAATATTGAAAATCTTCCAAGTGGATTGACCGCTGTGGCAACGCCTCAAAAGATCACAGTGAAAGTTGGGAAGAAGGTTAAGCGAGATGAGATGATTGTTGTGCCACAAGTTGACCAAAGCCAGATTGATCCCAAGCTACAACTTGATAGTGTAACCGTGTCAAATGAACGCGTTTCGGTCACAACTGACCAGGAAACATTAGCTAAGATTGACAAAGTTATTGCGCTTTTACCAACCAGCGAACGCATAACAGGTAATTACAGTGGCTCAGTACCTTTGCAGGCAATCGACCGCAACGGGGTAGTCTTACCAGTAGTTATCACTCCGTTTGATACAACAATGAAGGTCACTACAAAACCAGTAGCGCCAAGTTCAAGCACAAGCAGTTCGTCGGAGACATCTTCGTCAACGAAAGCAACTAGTTCAAAAACGAATTAAAAATAGAAAAAGGATTTTATAAAAATGGGTAAATATTTTGGGACTGATGGAGTCCGTGGAGAAGCTAACGTAGAATTAACGCCAGAATTGGCCTTTAAACTAGGACGTTTTGGAGGCTATGTTCTCAGTCAACATGAAACGGAAGCACCGAAAGTCTTTGTAGGACGTGACACCCGTATTTCTGGGGAAATGCTAGAATCAGCCTTGGTGGCAGGACTGTTGTCTGTGGGGATTCACGTATACAAACTAGGTGTTTTGGCAACACCAGCAGTAGCTTACTTGGTCAAAACTGAAGGAGCAAGTGCCGGTGTCATGATTTCTGCTAGCCACAACCCAGCCCTTGATAATGGGATTAAGTTCTTTGGTGGTGATGGTTTCAAACTAGATGACGAAAAAGAAGCAGAAATTGAAGCCTTGCTAGATGCTGCGGAAGACACTCTGCCACGTCCAAGTGCAGAAGGCTTGGGAAGCTTGGTAGATTATCCAGAAGGCTTGCGTAAGTATGAGGGCTACCTTGTTTCAACGGGAACTCCTCTTGATGGAATGAAGGTTGCCTTGGATACAGCTAATGGTGCAGCTTCTACCAGTGCCCGTCAAATCTTTGCAGACCTTGGTGCTCAATTGACGGTTATCGGGGAAACACCAGATGGTCTTAACATCAACCTTAATGTTGGTTCAACCCATCCAGAAGCCCTTCAAGAAGTGGTCAAAGAAAGCGGGTCAGCTATCGGTTTGGCCTTTGACGGAGACAGTGACCGTTTGATTGCTGTCGATGAGAATGGCGACATCGTCGATGGTGATAAGATCATGTACATCATCGGAAAATACCTTTCTGAAAAAGGACAATTGGCTCAAAATACAATTGTGACAACCGTGATGTCTAACCTTGGTTTCCACAAGGCCTTGGACCGTGAAGGTATTAACAAGGTAGTCACTGCAGTTGGCGACCGTTATGTTGTTGAAGAAATGAGAAAATCAGGCTACAACCTCGGTGGTGAACAGTCTGGTCACGTCATCTTGATGGATTACAATACAACTGGTGATGGTCAATTATCTGCTGTTCAATTGACCAAAATCATGAAGGAAACTGGTAAGAGCTTGTCAGAGTTGGCTGCAGAAGTAACCATATATCCACAAAAATTAGTCAATATCCGAGTGGAAAATGCCATGAAGGAAAAGGCTATGGAAGTGCCAGCTATCAAGGCTATCATCGAGAAGATGGAAGAAGAAATGGCGGGGAACGGCCGTATCCTTGTTCGCCCAAGTGGAACAGAGCCTCTCTTGCGTGTTATGGCAGAAGCTCCTACAACAGAAGAAGTAGACTACTATGTTGATACCATCGCAGACGTAGTTCGATCTGAAATCGGGATTGACTAAATCCTAGAAAACTAGATGAAAATAAAAAATTATGGTACAATAGCTTATAATATTGTAGCCGAGGGAGAAAGACATGAATCTTAAACGTGAACAAGAATTTGTTAGTCAGTATCATTTTGATGCGCGTAATTTTGAATGGGAAAATGAAAATGGAGCTCCTGAAACTAAGGTGGATGTGAACTTCCAATTGCTCCAACATGACCAAGAAAATCAAGTGACTTCCTTGATTGTCATCTTGACCTTTATGATTGTATTTGATAAGTTTGTCATCAGTGGAACCATTTCACAGGTAAATCATATCGATGGCCGTATTGTCAATGAACCAAGTGAATTGAGCCAAGAAGAAGTGGAAACTTTGGCTCGCCCAAGTTTGAACATGCTCAATCGTTTGACTTACGAAGTAACTGAAATTGCATTAGACTTACCAGGAATCAATTTGGAGTTCTAATATGAAATTAGCTGTTATCACAGATTCCTCTGCCTATCTCAGTGCAGAGACCTTGCAAAGAGAAGATTTATTTGTCTTGGATATTCCTGTCAATATTGATGGTGAGGAATATGTCGAAGGCATCAATCTGACTGCTGAGGAATTTTACCAAAAAATGGCTCAGGCTTCTGAATTGCCTAAGACTAGTCAACCAAGTATTGCCAAGTTAGATGAAATCTTAGCTTCGCTCAAAGAACAAGGTTATACCCATGCCTTGGGGCTTTTCCTATCTTCTGGAATTTCAGGTTTTTACCAAAATATCCAGTATATGATAGATGAATATGAGGGCTTAACTATTGCCTTTCCAGACACTTTGATTACAAGTGCTCCTCTGGGTATCATGGTTGAAAGCGTCTTTGATTGGCGTGACCAGGGCGATGATTTTGACAGCATTCAGGATAAGCTAGCCATTCAAATCAGCCGTACGTCAGCCTTTATCATGGTCGATGATTTGGACCATTTGGTGAAAGGTGGGCGCCTTTCAAATGGGGCTGCGATTTTGGGTAATCTGCTAAGCATTAAGCCAATCCTTTATTTCAACGACCAAGGTGTGATTGAAGTTTACGAAAAAGTTCGTACTGAGAAGAAAGCAACCAAGCGCTTAATTGAGATTATCAAGGAAGCAACGGCTTCAGGGCAATATCGTGTCATTGTCATTCATGGGAATGCTCCTGAAAAGGCTGAGGAATTGCGTCAGCACTTGATTGAATCTGGATTGAGTTCAGATGTTTCACTTGCTACATTTGGTAGTGTCATTGGAACCCACCTAGGAGCAGGAAGTATTGCTCTGGGTTATATTCCAGTGATTTAGTTTGCGCTTCTAGGCTAGTTAAGAAGGTTTTGTATCTTAGCAATTGAACACGGACTACCTGCCTCTTGAAAAAAGATGTCTGTCTTGCCTTTCGTGGAAAGTCAGCGCCATTCCCTATTTTTCATGGGCAGCTAACGTCCTTAGTATCTTAGACAGGAGTAGAGATGAGTATTCGAGTAATTATTGCCGGTTTTAAGGGAAAGATGGGCCAAGCTGCTTGTCAGATGGTCTTGGCTGATCCAGACTTGGACTTGGTAGCAGTTTTGGATCCCTTTGAGTCTGAGTCAGAATGGCAGGGTATTCCTGTTTTCAAGGATAAGGCTGATTTAGCAGGCTTTGAAGCGGATGTCTGGGTAGACTTTACTACACCAGCTGTTGCCTATGAAAATACACGCTTTGCTCTTGAAAATGGCTTTGCTCCAGTAGTTGGAACAACAGGCTTTACTAGTGAAGAAATTGCAGAGCTAAAAGCATTTTCTCGTGCCCAAGACTTGGGTGGCTTGATTGCTCCTAACTTTGCCTTGGGTGCTGTCTTGCTTATGCAATTTGCGACGCAGGCTGCCAAATATTTCCCAAATGTGGAGATTATCGAGCTCCATCATGACAAGAAAAAGGATGCCCCGAGTGGAACAGCTATTAAAACAGCTGAGTTGATGGCAGAGGTTCGAGAGTCTATTCAGCAAGGTGCGCCTGATGAGGAAGAATTGATTGCAGGTGCCCGTGGTGCTAACTTTGATGGCATGCGGATTCACTCAGTTCGTTTACCAGGCTTGGTAGCCCATCAGGAAGTCATCTTTGGCAATCAAGGAGAAGGATTGACCCTCCGTCATGACTCCTATGATCGCAGCTCCTTCATGACAGGGGTCAATTTGGGAATTAAAGAAGTTGTCAAGCGTCATGAGCTTGTCTATGGATTAGAACACTTATTATGAGATTAACGCAAATGCCTTCTGAGTTTCAGAAGGCTTTACCAGTATTAGAAAAAATTAAAGAAGCAGGCTTTGAAGCCTATTTTGTTGGGGGTTCTGTTCGGGATGCCCTCCTCAATCGCCCTATCCATGATGTGGATATTGCGACTTCTTCTTATCCAGAAGAGACCAAGCAGATTTTTCCGCGAACAGCCGATATAGGAATCGAGCATGGAACTGTCTTGGTCTTAGATGGGGACGAGGAGTATGAGGTGACTACTTTTCGGACAGAAGATGTCTATGTGGACTATCGCAGACCCAGTGCGGTTTCCTTTGTGCGTTCGCTAGAAGAAGACCTCAAACGCCGTGATTTTACAGTCAACGCCTTTGCCTTGGATGAGACAGGAGAAATCATTGACTTGTTTCATGGTTTAGAAGATTTGGAAAAGCAAGTCTTACGAGCAGTTGGAGTGGCTAGTGAGCGTTTCAACGAAGATGCTTTGCGGATTATGCGTGGTTTCCGTTTTCAAGCCAGTCTTGGTTTTGAACTTGAGCCAGAAACCTTTAAAGCAATGAAGACCTTGACGCCACTTTTGGAGAAAATTTCTGTGGAGCGTACCTTCGTTGAGTTTGATAAACTCTTGCTGGCTCCATTTTGGAGAAGGGGCTTGGCTTCCATGATTGAGAGTCAAGCTTATGACTATCTCCCTGATATGGCAGCTAGCCAGGACAAGCTCAATAGACTGTTTGATTTAGAGACTGATTTCACCTTTGAATCTTCAGAGCAAGCCTGGGCGGCTCTACTGTGGGCTTTGGAGATTGAAAATGCGCAGCCATTTTTGAAGGCTTGGAAGACCTCACGCCAGTTTGCCAAGCAAGTTCAGGATTTGCTGACTATTTTGGCCTTGCGTGAAAAGGGAGAATTGAGCAAGCGAGATTGTTATCGCTTTGACTTGGATTTGCTTTTACAGGCTGAAAGTCTTCGTCAGGCTCAGGGAAAACCAGTCAACCCACAAGCCATCACAGAAACCTACCAGAGTCTGACCATTCATGACAAGAAAGAAATTCAGATTAATGGTGGTATTTTGATCAAGGAATATGGCTATCAGCCGGGACCAGACTTGGGAGAGATTTTAACAGAGATTGAGTTTGCTATTGTCGATGGAGAATTGGAAAATGACCGTCAAGCCATCCATGCTTATCTAAGGGAGAAGAAATGAGTGATTTTATCGTTGAAAAACTAAGTAAATCTGTCGGTGATAAGACCGTTTTTAAGGATATTTCCTTTATCATCCATGACCTAGACAGAATCGGTCTGATTGGTGTCAATGGAACGGGGAAGACCACCCTTTTAGATGTTCTTTCTGGCGTTTCTGGCTTTGATGGGGATGTCAGTCCCTTTTCGGCTAAGAATGATTACCAGATTGGTTACTTGACCCAAGATCCTGATTTTGATGATAGCAAGACGGTCTTGGATACGGTTCTTTCCAGCGACCTCAAGGAAATCCAGCTCATTCGTGAGTATGAACTCCTTATGCTCAACTACAGTGAGGACAAGCAGGCTCGTTTGGAACGAGTCATGGCAGAAATGGACTCTCTCCAAGCTTGGGAAATCGAGAGTCAGGTCAAGACTGTTCTCAGCAAGCTGGGGATTCAGGACTTATCTACTCCTGTTGGGGAATTGTCAGGTGGTCTAAGAAGACGGGTCCAGTTGGCGCAAGTTTTACTTGGCAATCACGACCTCTTGCTGCTGGACGAGCCGACCAACCATCTGGATATTGCGACTATTGAGTGGCTGACCCTCTTTTTGAAAAATTCTAAGAAGACCGTCCTTTTTATTACCCACGACCGTTATTTCCTAGACGCTTTGTCAACTCGGATTTTCGAATTGGATCGCGCAGGCTTGATCGAGTACCAGGGAAATTACCAGGACTATGTTCGCCTTAAGGCGGAACAGGATGAGCGTGACGCAGCTCTTCTTCACAAAAAAGAACAACTCTACAAACAAGAATTGGCCTGGATGCGCAGACAACCGCAGGCGCGTGCGACCAAGCAGCAGGCTCGTATCAATCGTTTCCACGACCTGAAAAAGGAAGTTTCAGGCGGCGTTGCTGAGACAGACTTGACTATGAACTTTGAAACCAGTCGGATTGGGAAGAAAGTCATCGAGTTTCAGGATGTTTCTTTTGCCTATGAAAATAAGCCCATTTTGCAAGATTTTAATCTCTTAGTGCAGGCCAAAGACCGTATCGGAATCGTTGGGGATAACGGTGTTGGGAAATCAACTCTCCTTAACTTGATTGCAGGAAGTCTTGAGCCGACAGCAGGTCAAGTTGTGATTGGAGAAACCGTTCGCATCGCCTATTTCTCTCAGCAAATTGAGGGTTTGGATGAAAGCAAGCGAGTGATCAATTACCTACAGGAAGTGGCAGAAGAGGTCAAGACCAGCGGTGGTTCTACGACTTCGATTGCAGAGTTGCTGGAGCAGTTCCTTTTCCCACGTTCGACGCATGGAACCTTGATTGAGAAATTGTCAGGGGGAGAGAAAAAACGTCTTTATCTCCTCAAATTGCTCTTGGAAAAACCAAATGTTCTTCTTTTGGACGAACCGACAAATGACCTAGATATTGCGACCTTGACAGTTTTGGAGAATTTCTTGCAAGGCTTTGCTGGTCCAGTTTTGACTGTTAGTCACGACCGCTATTTCTTGGATAAGGTAGCGACCAAGATTCTGGCTTTTGAGGATGGTAAAATTCGTCCTTTCTTTGGTCATTACACAGACTATCTTGATGAAAAAGCCTTTGAAACAGAGATGGCTAATCAAGTGCAAAAGGCTGAAAAGGAAAAAGTGGTCAAGGTTCGAGAAGAGAAGAAACGCATGACCTACCAAGAAAAGCAGGAGTGGGCAAGCATTGAAGGTGATATTGAAGCCTTGGAAAATCGTATCGCTGCTATTGAAGAGGAAATGCAGGCTAACGGCTCTGACTTTGGTAAGTTGGCTACTCTCCAAAAAGAACTGGATGAGAAAAACGAAGCACTCCTTGAAAAATACGAACGCTATGAATATTTAAGTGACTTTGATAGCTAGAAGAATAGAAAAATCCCGTCTCATGACAGGATTTCTCTATTCTTTTTTGGTTTCTTGATGAAAGATATTTTGCCAAGTTTCGTGGCGACGCCAAATACTGGTGTGGATGATATCATCTAACTCATAGCAGATGAGTTTGGTCTTTTGACTGATGGAAGTGATTTGAATATCCTTGATAGCAGAATTCAAGTCTTTTTCGGCTTTATAGGCCTCTTTATCCATCTGCTCTCCATCTTGGCGAATATAGACAAAATCATCAGCCAAGAGTTCTTCCAGTTGATTTCCTTGGTCAATCAATTGTTCACGCATAAGCAATTTTTTATAGACATTGTCTAAAATTTCATCTTCAGGGATAGGTGCTGGTTCGATATGAACATCGGTATCAAAGACGCCAAAACGTTCTTCCAGCATAGACTCGACTTGATCCGCGATTTCATGACTCTCAAAAACAGACAGGTCAGGGTTCATCTCTAGCGTAATATCCAGGTAGATGTTGCTACCGTAGGTACGACCTCTTTGGGACTTAACCTTGCTGATTTTGGGAATTTCCATGATGGCCTTTTGATAATCCTCAAGCAGACGGTCGTCAAAGCCATCCGAAAGGCTAAAGGAAGACTCGATGAAGATATCATAGGCAGTCTTCAAGATAAAGAAAGTGATGATGATAGCAACCAGTTTATCCACAATGGGATAATTGAAACTACTAGCTAGGATGGCAATGGTGGTTCCAAGTGAGGTGACAGCATCAGAAAGATTGTCCTTTGCTGCGGCCTTCAGTGCTTTGGAGTTGGATTTCTTACTGAGGCGAGTATTGTAGAGATAGACCATGAACATAATCGTTGCAGAAATGATTCCTAGAGTGGCACCAAGAGGATCAATGACCGTTTCTTCACGACTGAGAATCTTCTGAATGGTATCCCTTAGTACATCAAAGCCAACATAGAACATGATGATGGAAGTGATTAAGCTAGCCAAATCCTCAATCTTCCAGTGGCCAAAACGGTGGTCACGGTCTGCAGGCTGGCGCGCCATCCGAATCCCTATCAAGAGGGCCATATTTCCAATGATGTCCGAGACGTTGTTAAAACCATCAGCCACCAAACTGGATGAATGAAGAAGATGCCCAGTAGCCAATTTCGCTGCTGATAAGAGCAGGTAGGTCGAAATACTGATAATGGCCCCACGCTCAGCTAACTTGAGATTTGAGATAGATTGCTTCATTCAACTTCCTTTCTGGTCACATAGCATTCTACCATTATACTGGTTTTCAAGGGAAAATTCAAATAGGACGGATAAAACTAAGAAAATACAAAGCAGAAAATGCTTTTTTTTTTTAGGAAATATGATAGACTGATAAAGTGAAAAGTTGAGGTAAATAAAATTGAAAAAAATGAGTATTTTAGCGATGAGTATTTCTTTGCTCTTTACTGTTTTAGTCTGGTTCTCGATGGTAACAAATGTCAAACAAGGAATACCGTTTTCAGATGCTAGTATTTTTGAATATTTTGGGTATGCACTGAATCGAGGAGAATTGATGTATGCAGACTTATTTGATCATAAGGGGCCAGTTGTTTTTTTACTGAACTACCTAGGATATTTTATTGGTGGTGCGTTAGGAATTAAATTTTTATACCTATTTTGTACATTTCTATTCTTTATAGCTAGCTATAAGATCTCAAGATTATTTACTGGGAATAAGCAAACAATTTTAACTTTAGCAATTATCTTTATAATTTATGAGTATTTTTTTGATGGCGGTTGGAGTTTAGAAGGTTTTATTTTACCTTTTTTGTCTTATTCATTATACATTTTTTTAAAATTATTTATACAAAATGATTTCAGTAAAAATGACATCGTAGTATCAGGTGCGTTTTTCGCTATTGTATTTTTTACGAAAGCAAATATGATAGGGATTTGGCTAGTATTTTGTATTTATGTATTGATTGATTTTATACTAAAGAAAGCATATAGGGAATTGTTTTCTTTGATAGGATTATTTTTCGTTGGAGTATTAATACCAACTATCCCTTTGTGCCTATATCTGTTATCAAAGGGCATCTTTATTGAAATGGTATACCAGTCGATTGGAATTAATTTTATTTATACTACAGAGTCTAATAACGTTTCGATGTATGAGATTATCAGATGGTATATTTCCCAAACAAATCTCTTAAGTCTTAATTTATTGATGTTATTTTCCTTGATACCACTATGGAAGAAATTTGGAATAAAATCAATCTACTATCATTTTGTTTTTATTGTTTGTTTACTTCTGGCTCTTATCTCAAAAAGAAGCTATGGTCATTACATTTTAGTAATGCTCCCGATTTTGATTCCATATATTTCCTATTTATTTCATAGCATATCCAAGAAAATGTCTTTTCAAGTATTTTTTGTCTTATTCTTAGGATTTATTATTGTATACCAGAATGATGTAAAATCCATCATGAAAAGTATGAATACAAGATATCTGAATAGATCTGAGAAACAGCAACGCGTTGCTAGCTATATAGAGAAAAATACGTCGATGGATGATCGAATTTATACACACCGTCAAAATGGAACAATTTATTTGTATAGTGAACGGCTAGCTAGTACAAAATTTTTCTTTATTCCAGCTGTGACAGATGATCGAGTTATTATTGATGAGTTTAGAAAATCTATACAAGAAAATCCTCCTATCTATATTGTATTTGATACTGAATGGGATTATGGTAAGAGAACTGACTCTTTTATTAAGGATTATATTAAAGTAAATTATCACTTAGAAAAACAGATTGATACAGCTATGATTTATAGAAAAGGAGGAGAATAGCATGAGCAGGAAAAAGCCAATTTTATATATAGTTGTTCCGTGCTACAACGAAGAAAAAGTCTTACCACATACTAATCCAATGTTTGTTGAAAAAATTGAACAATTAGTACAGAAAGAAGAAATCCATCCTCTTAGTAAAATCATGTATGTAAATGATGGTAGTAAGGATCGGACTTGGGAACTAATAGAAAGTTATGCTAATTCCATTCCTTCTGTAGTTGGTGTGTCGCAAAGTCGTAATAGGGGGCATCAGAGTAGCGTTCTTGCAGGTATGTATGAAGCTATTCAGTTTGCTGATATTGTCATTACCATTGATGCGGATGGACAAGATGATATTAACTGCATGGATAAGATGGTTTCGGAGTATAAAAGTGGTTCTGAAATTGTATACGGTGTACGTGATAACCGTGATACGGACTCTACTTTTAAACGAATTACAGCCGAAGGTTTTTATAAAGTGCTACGTCTATTTGGAGCAGAAGTTGTTTTCAATCATGCAGACTATCGATTGGTGTCTAAAAGATTCTTGAAAGAATTAGAAAAATTCACTGAAGTTAATCTTTTTCTTCGTGGTTTAATGCCCTTAGTGGGCTTTAAATATTCTTATGTTTCATATAAACGCCATGAACGAATTGCTGGTGAGAGCCATTATCCACTGTCCAAAATGCTTGGTTTGGCTATGGATGGTATTACCAGTTTATCAATCAAACCGATTCGTTTGATTACAAGTTTTGGGGTCTTGACATCACTCTTTAGTTTTCTGTTGATTATTTGGGTTTTATGGAGTAAGGTTGCTGGTACGGTTGTGGCAGGCTGGGCAAGCACCTATGCAATAGTTAGTTTACTTGGTGGGGTTCAATTGATTAGTTTGGGAGTAATTGGTGAGTATATTGGAAAGATTTACCTAGAAACGAAACGTCGTCCGAGATATATTATCAGTGAACGTACTTTTGATAAGGATAGAATTTTATAGAATCTTTACTCTTTGAAAATTTTTCAAAATTTGGTATAATAGTACTACTCAAGGGAGTAGCTGGCAGAAACCTGTGATAGTGTCGTCATTCCGAATTTTATACTGAAAAGTATGCTTTCCGGCACTATCTTAAACAGCGAGACTTGTTATGATTAACAGGTCTCTTTTTGTTTGTCGTGAAAAGATACGATGAGGAAAAGAGAGTCTGTTTTGCACACAATGTCAAGGAGGAGACACATGTCAAAAGAACAAAAACGCCAAGCGTTTTACACTCAGAGTCCTGAAGAGGTCTTGAAGGCTGTGGATGCGACCGAGCAAGGTTTGTCATCAAGTGAGGCGGAAAAGCGCCTTGCAGAATTTGGCCATAATGAACTCGAAGAAGGTGAGAAACGATCAATCCTGGTCAAATTCATCGAGCAATTTAAGGATTTGATGATTATCATCCTAGTTGCGGCAGCAATCTTGTCAGTCGTGACTTCTGGTGGGAAAGATATCGCAGATGCCATTATCATCCTAGCCGTGGTTATCATCAATGCTGCCTTTGGTGTTTACCAAGAAGGAAAAGCAGAAGAAGCCATTGAAGCCCTTAAATCCATGTCAAGTCCAGCTGCCCGCGTTCTTCGCGATGGTCATATGGCGGAGATTGACTCTAAAGAATTGGTACCAGGCGATATCGTTGCCCTTGAAGCAGGTGATGTGGTACCAGCAGACTTACGTTTGCTAGAAGCCAACTCTCTTAAAATCGAAGAAGCTGCCCTGACAGGTGAGTCTGTGCCAGTTGAAAAAGACTTGACAGTTGAACTTGCTGCAGATGCTGGTATTGGTGACCGTGTCAATATGGCCTTCCAAAACTCAAATGTGACTTATGGTCGTGGTCTTGGTGTTGTTGTCAATACAGGGATGTACACGGAAGTTGGTCATATTGCTGGCATGCTTCAAGATGCGGATGAGACGGATACACCACTCAAACAAAACTTGAACAACCTTTCTAAGGTCTTGACCTATGCTATCTTGGTCATTGCCCTTGTTACTTTTGTAGTCGGTGTTTTCATTCAAGGCAAAAGTCCACTTGGTGAGTTGTTGACTTCTGTTGCCCTTGCCGTTGCAGCCATTCCAGAAGGACTTCCTGCTATCGTTACCATCGTTCTTTCCCTTGGTACTCAAGTTTTGGCCAAACGCCATTCCATCGTTCGTAAGTTGCCAGCAGTTGAAACACTTGGTTCAACTGAAATCATCGCTTCTGATAAGACTGGTACGCTGACTATGAACAAGATGACAGTCGAAAAAGTCTTCTACGATGCAGTCCTACATGACTCAGCTGATGATATTGAACTAGGTCTTGAAATGCCACTACTTCGTTCAGTTGTCTTGGCCAATGATACGAAAATAGATGTGGAAGGCAACCTGATTGGTGACCCAACCGAAACAGCCTTTATCCAGTATGCCTTGGACAAGGGCTACGATGTTAAAGGTTTCTTAGAGAAATATCCGCGTGTGGCTGAGTTGCCATTTGATTCTGAACGTAAGCTCATGTCAACGGTTCACCCATTGCCAGATGGTCGTTTCCTTGTAGCAGTCAAGGGTGCGCCAGACCAACTCTTGAAACGTTGTGTTCTTCGTGATAAGGCTGGGGATATTGCTCCGATTGATGAGAAGGTTACAAATCTCATTCACACAAACAACTCTGAAATGGCTCACCAAGCCTTGCGTGTCCTTGCAGGTGCTTATAAGATTATTGATAGCATTCCAGAAAATCTCACTTCTGAAGAGCTTGAAAATGATTTAATCTTTACTGGTTTGATTGGGATGATTGACCCTGAACGTCCTGAAGCTGCTGAGGCTGTTCGTGTGGCTAAGGAAGCGGGAATTCGTCCAATCATGATTACGGGTGACCATCAAGACACTGCAGAAGCTATTGCCAAACGTTTGGGAATCATTGATGCAAACGATACAGAAGGTCACGTTTTAACTGGTGCTGAACTCAATGAACTGTCAGATGAAGACTTTGAAAAAGTAGTTGGTCAATACTCTGTTTATGCCCGTGTGTCTCCAGAGCACAAGGTTCGTATCGTCAAGGCTTGGCAAAAACAAGGTAAAGTCGTTGCCATGACAGGTGACGGTGTCAATGATGCGCCAGCTTTGAAAACAGCCGATATCGGTATCGGTATGGGAATCACTGGTACAGAGGTTTCTAAGGGTGCATCTGACATGATACTTGCAGATGATAACTTTGCGACTATCATCGTTGCAGTGGAAGAAGGACGTAAGGTCTTCTCAAACATTCAAAAGACTATTCAGTACCTACTTTCTGCCAATACTGCTGAAGTATTGACTATCTTCCTATCAACCTTGTTTGGTTGGGATGTCTTACAGCCAGTTCATCTTTTGTGGATCAACTTGGTAACGGATACCTTCCCAGCTATCGCTCTTGGTGTTGAACCTGCTGAGCCTGGTGTCATGAACCATAAACCACGTGGACGTAAGGCAAGTTTCTTCTCAGGTGGTGTTTTCAGTTCTATCATCTATCAAGGTGTACTCCAAGCAGCTATTGTTATGAGTGTCTATGGTCTTGCCCTTCTTTACCCAGTTCACGTGGGTGACAATCATGCCATTCATGCGGATGCCCTTACTATGGCCTTTGCAACCCTTGGTTTGATTCAGCTCTTCCATGCCTACAATGTCAAGTCTGTTTACCAGTCTATCTTGACAGTTGGCCCATTCAAGTCTAAGACCTTCAACTGGTCTATCTTGGTATCCTTCATCCTTCTTATGGCAACAATCGTCGTAGAACCGCTTGAAGGAATCTTCCACGTAACCAAACTAGACTTGTCTCAATGGGGAATCGTTATGGGCGGAAGCTTCTCAATGATTATTATTGTCGAAATTGTTAAGTTTATTCAACGCAAACTCGGTTTTGACAAGAATGCGATTTAAAAAGAAAAAGTCATCTTCGGATGGCTTTTTGCTACAGTTGAGGGAAAGGGCTTGCAGTTATCGACTTTTGTGCTATAATTGCTATAATATAGTAAAAAGCAAGAGGAGTGTGAGGAAGTGGAAAAGAAAATTGTAAAGGATATTTTGTTTTTATCTCAGGTATCTCAGCCGGCAAGTCAGGATGATCTGTATCTTGCCAGAGATTTGCAGGATACACTCTTAGCAAACCGTGATACCTGTGTTGGTCTGGCTGCCAATATGATTGGAGTGCAGAAGCGCGTGATTATCTTTAATCTTGGCTTGGTTCCTGTGGTTATGTTTAACCCAGTGCTCCTGTCCTTTGAAGGACCTTATGAGACAGAGGAAGGATGTTTGTCCTTGGCTGGGGTTCGACCGACGACCCGCTATGAAACCATAAGGGTTGCTTATCGTGACAGCAAGTGGCAGGAACAGACCATTACCTTGACAGGTTTCCCGGCTCAGATTTGCCAGCATGAACTGGATCACTTGGAAGGACGAATTATTTAGGAGGAAAGCAAATGAAACGGATAATCTTTGAACTTATTTTTATCGCAACGACCTGGTATATCTTTTTACCGCCCCTTAACCTGACCAGCTGGGAATTTCTCTTCTTCCTCTGTGGGCATTTGTTAGTTGTGGCAGTCTTATTTGGCTTTGGCAAGGGAATCAATCTGGTCAAAACGGTTCATGTGCGCCACGGCAAGGCGGAAGCTGCCTTAAATCTTGAGGGTTTCAAAATCAATCGGTTAGGGAAAATCCTTTTAGCTTCTATTGGAGGCATTCTTCTCTTAGCAGCCTTGGTTTCCTTGGTGACTTCTAGCATTTTTCAGGCTAAAAATTATGCCAATGTAGTCACGGTTACGGAAAAAGACTTTACTGAATTTCCTAAGACTGACACCAGTAAGGTTCCAATATTAGATAGAAGTACTGCTGAAAAAATTGGTGACCGCTACTTGGGTTCCCTAACGGATAAGGTGTCGCAGTACGTAGCGGCAGATACCTATACTCAATTGACGATTGATGGGAAACCTTATCGGGTTACGCCACTAGAATACGCAGACCCTATCAAGTGGTTTAATAATCAAGCCAAGGGAATCGGCGAGTATATCAAGGTGGACATGGTAACTGGTAATGCGGACTTGGTGGACTTGAAGACACCAATCAAGTATTCGGACTCGGAGTATTTTAACCGTGATGTCAAGCGTCACCTGCGCTTGAAGTACCCAACTAAAATCTTCAAGACTCCATCTTTTGAGGTGGACGATGAGGGCAATCCTTTCTATGTAGCAACGGTTTACCAAAAGCAATTTGGACTTGCGGTTCCTCGTCCTGTTTCAGTCATTATCTTGGATGCCACAAATGGAGAAACCAAGGAATACAGCTTGGCAGATGTTCCAGAATGGGTGGACAGGGTCTATCCAGCTGAGGAAACCATTGAGCAAATCAACTACAATGGTAAGTACAAGGACGGTTTCTGGAATGCTATGATTTCCAAGAAAAACGTGACCCAGACTACCAAGGGATATAATTACTTGTCTATCGGTAATGACATTTACCTCTACACAGGTGTGACTTCGGCCAATGCGGATGAGAGTAATCTTGGTTTTATCCTTGAAAATATGCGAACAGGAGAAATCACTAAGTACAGCTTGGCTTCTGCGACCGAAGAATCAGCCCGTGAATCAGCCGAAGGTGCTGTCCAGGAGAAATCCTACAAGGCAACCTTCCCAATCCTCATCAACCTTAATGACAAGCCTCTCTACATCATGGGCTTGAAGGACAATGCGGGCTTGGTCAAAGAGTATGCCCTAGTAGACGCAGTCGAGTACCAAAATGTTATCGTAGCAACGACAGTGGAAGAATTGCTCAGTAAGTATGCCAATAAAAACGACCTTGAAATTGACAATGAAACCAAAGAAAGTATCAAGGGTGTGGTAGCAGACCTCAAATCAGCTGTTATCAAGGGAGACACCGTCTACTTCTTTAAAGTTGATGGCAAGATTTACAAGGTCAAGGCCTCTGTATCAGATGACCTTCCTTACCTTGAAAATGGTAAAGCTTTCGAAGGTCAAGTAGGAAAAGACAACTATCTCAAGACCTTTAAAGTGCAGTAAAAAAGGTTTATTTAAGAAATATATGTTATAATAAGGTAAATTAAGATTAATGGAGGACAAACAAATGGGTTTTTATGTGATGGTTGCTTCAATGCTACTCGGACTGCTCGCTTTGAAGATAGGTTTTTCTCAGTTCAAGGAGAAAAAAGATAAATTCTTATCTATCTTAACAAGTTTAGCTGGCCTAGCCCTTGTTCTCGTAGCTGTCTGGTTAGGATGGCCAAAATAAATAGAAAAACCTCGGTCAAACCGAGGTTTTTCATACTCTTCGAAAATCAAATTCAAACCACGTCAGCTTCACCTTGCCGTACTCNNCTAGTTTCCTAGTTTGCTCTTGGATTTTCATTGAGTATCAGATGAATTTCTTGGTTGTGGCTAAAAAATATGCTACACTATCAATATGAAAATTTTAATCCCAACAGCAAAAGAAATGAACACAGACTTGCCGAGTATCGAGGCAACTCCTTTAAGATCAGAAAGTCAGGCTGTGCTTGATGCCTTGGCCCTCTATTCTGCTAGTCAATTGGAGAGTTTTTACAAGGTATCAGTTGAAAAGGCGGCGGAAGAATTTCAACATATCCAAGCTTTAAAAAGTCAAACTGCTCAACACTACCCAGCCTTGAAACTGTTTGATGGGCTTATGTACCGTCATATCAAGCGAGACAAACTGGACGAAGTAGAACAAGCCTATCTTGAAAATTATGTCTTTATTACTTCGGCTTTGTACGGAGTCGTTCCAGCCTTGTCACCTATGGCACCTCATCGTTTGGATTTTTTGATGAAATTAAAGGTCGCTGGTAAGACTTTGAAGAGCCATTGGAAGGCAGCTTATGATGAAGCTCTGAAGAAGGAAGAAGTGATTTTCTCTCTCTTGTCATCCGAGTTTGAGACTGTATTTTCTAAGGAAATCAGAGAAAAAATGGTGATCTTCAAATTTATGGAGGATAGAGGCGGTCAGCTGAAAATTCACTCAACCATTTCCAAGAAAGCGCGTGGTGCCTTCCTGACAGCCCTGATAGAAAATCAAGTACAGACGGTTGATGAAGCTCGTCGCTTAAGCTTTGCAGGATTTAGCTTCCGAGAAGACCTGTCCCAGCCACAGGAATTGGTTTTTGTTAAGGAAGTATAGAAATCAGATATTTTGTATTGGACAATATGTATCACCAGTTATTTTAGTTTATAAATGAGAAAAAAGCGAACAAGCTAGGCTTCTGAGTGTCAGAAAAGTAGTCTTGTTCGCTTTTATTATGTTAGTTACTAGATCGCATTAACCAAGTCTTGAGCTTGTTTTTCAAGTGAGTTTAGGACTGTTTCTTCTAGAAGCAATTTTCCGTCTGCCCAAGCAGAGTCATTGACACGTGCAGCGGTGAAATCGCCAACGATTTGTGTACGGATAAATGGCAAGAGGTCCTTGTAGATAGCGAAGAGTTGATCGTGACCTGCATTGGCTACAGATGATACGGTGACAAACTTGTCTTGAAGGGCAGAAGCGCCACGTGTATCAGACAAGTCAAGGGCACGAGATAGCCAGTCAAGCAAGTTTTTCACTGTTCCAGGGATAGAGAAGTTGTAGACTGGCGAGAAGATCCAGATGGCATCCGCAGCGAGAACCGCTTCACGAGCAGCCGCTACAGCTGGATGAGTTGGAACTTCCAAATCTTGGCTGAAGAGAGGAATAGTTGAATAATCAAGATAGCTAACTTCCGCTTTACCAGCAAGTGCTTTCTCAGCTTCGAGAGCCATTTGGTGGTTGAAAGAACCTTGACGTAGTGATCCGACGATAAATAATACTTTTTTAGACATGATGTGTCTCCTTTTTCTTAAATTTCCGAGAAGTCTCTCGTTGTTATAAAATATATTACAACAAAACAAAAGGACTTGCAAGAAATTTGCTCAGAGTTTATTTGAAAATTATAAAATTGCTGAAACTCTAGTCAGTTGCCACTGGAAAAGTAAGAACTGCTTTTTGGATTTTAGTTTTCTTTGATTTTATAGGAGTATTCCAATATTCTCTTGTAATATGATGACATAAGTGCTAAAATAAACAAGAAAACTCGCAATAGAAACCGCAGAACAGCTATTTTCCGGTATCATTTCATAAATCATTAAAGGAACAATAATGGCATTGAAGAATGCTTCTAAAAGGGGTGGAAATCATGTAAGGCACAAATTAACAAGTGACGGACAAAAGAAATAATAATACACTTGTTAAGGAGAAAAGATGTTAATAAGAAATTATCGGAAAAATATTGGCCTGATGGCCGGAGTTGAGTTTTTTGCTTTTTTAGGGATTACCAGTTTTTGGATTCTCTTTCTCAGTCAAAACGGCATGTCTCTTTGGCAGATTGGACTGCTAGAAAGTATTTTTCATACTACCAGTCTTCTCTGTGAAATTCCATCTGGAATGTTAGCTGATCGCTATTCCTATAAGACCAATCTTTATTTAAGTCGAATAGCAGGGATTGTGTCTTCCGTTCTCATGTTGGCTGGGCAGGGAAATTTTTGGATTTATGCGCTAGCTATGGCGGTGAGTGCCTTGTCTTATAATTTTGATTCAGGAACAAGCGCAGCAATGATCTATGACTCTGCTGTAGAGGCTGGACTGAAGGAGCGCTATCTATCCATTTCAAGCTTTATGTCAGGAGTAGCTGAAGGAACTCGGTCTTTGGGGACCGTTTTAGCGGGATTTTTTGTTCATGGTCAATTGCACCTGACCTACTATATCATGATTGCCACTTCTATCATAGTTCTTTTCCTGATTTGGATGCTGAAAGAACCTAGTGTCAAGCTAGAAAAAACTGATAGTGTGACCATGAAACAGATTATTTGGACTGTTAAGGAAGAGTTGGAGCGAAATCCCATGCTTTTCAACTGGATGATTTTGTCTCAGATTGTCGGAGTACTCATGTGCATGTTTTATTTTTACTATCAAAATCAGTTACCAGATTTAAGTGGTTGGCAAATTTCAGCAGTTATGCTACTTGGAAGTCTCTTGAATATCGTCGCAGTCTATCTAGCGAGTAAGATTGGAAAGAAATATGCTGCCTTGAAGCTTTTCCCTGTCCTCGTCCTGCTGACTGGAGTTACCTACCTGCTGTCCTACTTTGGAACACCTCTAATCTATATTTTGGTCTATTTGATTAGTAATGCTCTATATGCTCTTTTTCAGCCTATTTTTGACAATGATTTGCAAGAGCGGCTCCCAAGTGAAGTAAGGGCAACCATGCTGAGTGTTTACTCTATGATGTTTAGCCTGAGTATGATTGTCTTCTTTCCACTGACAGGGTGGTTAATTGACAATTTAGGCTTTGTAGTAACATTTCTTTATCTAGGATTCTTTTTAGTCATGATTAGCCTTCTACTGCCTGTATTTTTAGGAAAAATGGCTAAAAGAATAGATGATAAAATAATTCCATAGATTAAAAGAACTTACGAAAACTTGAGTGCCAAGCTCAGGTTTTTTAATAGGTTGATTTTGGAGCTGTCTTTAATTTTCTTGCTCGGTTTTAACTAAGAAAAATCTGTTTGCTTTGAAGGGAGAAATAGAATTGGTTTCTTATACTCAATGAAAATCAAAGAGCAAACTAGGAAGCTAGCCGCAGACAGTACTTGGGTACGGCAAGGCGACGCTGACAAAGTTTGAATTGGATTTTCGCAGAGTATTCTTATATTCACTTGTAATAAAGCAAGATAGATGGTAAAATAGACGAGTGAAAAAAAGACAAAACAAAGCAAAAAATAATCTACTGTGGCAGTATGGTCTAGGGATGACGATTTTGTTTGTGGTTATCAGTGCTTCCTTTCTGTATCTAGTGTTTCTGAGTATGAAACCTTATCAAACAGCTAAAAGTGAAGGAGAAAAATTAGCTCAGCAGTATGCAGGATTAGAGCAGGCTGATCAGGTTGACTTATACAATGGCTTGGAATCTTATTACAGCGTTCTTGGTCGTAATAAAAAACAAGAAGCACTTGCTGTCCTGATTGGGAAAGATGACCATAAGATCTACGTTTATCAGCTAAATCAAGGTGTTTCACAAGAAAAAGCAGAAGCGGTTTCTAAGGAAAAAGGAGCTGGCGAAATTGATAAGATTACTTTTGGTCGTTATCAAGATAAGCCAATCTGGGAAGTCAAGTCAGGCTCTGATTTTTATCTAGTAGATTTTGAAACAGGAGCATTGGTCGATAAGGAGGGCCTATGAAACTATCCAAGCGTGTTTTAGAAATGGAAGAAAGTGTTACTTTAGCTAGTGATGCGAGAGCAAAGAAGTTAAAGGCTGAAGGAAAAGATGTACTTTTCTTAACTTTAGGTCAGCCCGATTTCCATACTCCCAAAAATATTCAAGATGCAGCTGTTGCAGCCATTCGAGATGGACGTGCTTCTTTCTATACGGTAGCTTCAGGTTTGCCTGAGTTAAAAGCAGCAGTCAATACCTACTTCGAGCGCTACTATGGCTATTCTGTCGCAAGTAATGAGGTTACCTTTGCTACAGGTGCCAAGTTCTCCCTCTATACTTTCTTTATGGCTGTAATCAATCCTTTAGATGAGGTTATTATTCCAACTCCATACTGGGTTAGTTATGGAGATCAGGTCAAGATGGCAGAAGGGATTCCAGTTTTTGTTCAAGCTAAAGAAGACAATGATTTTAAAGTTACGGTGGATCAACTAGAACTAGTTAGGACAGATAAGACAAAGGTTTTGGTGCTAAATTCGCCATCTAATCCGACTGGTATGATTTACACTCGCGAGGAACTCTTGGCTATCGGAAATTGGGCAGTTGAACATGACATTCTCATCCTAGCAGATGATATTTATGGTCGTTTGGTCTATAACGGGAATGAGTTCGTACCAATATCTAGTCTATCAGAAGCCATTCGCAAGCAAACCATTGTCATTAACGGTGTATCAAAAGCTTATGCCATGACAGGTTGGCGGGTAGGTTATGCAGTGGGTGATCCAGAAATCATTGCTGCTATGAGCAAATTGACAGGTCAAACAACTTCTAACCTAACTGCTGTTTCACAATATGCAACTATCGAAGCCCTAACTGGACCGCAAGATTCTGTGGAAGTTATGCGTCAAGCATTTGAAGAACGTCTCAATACCATCTATCCACTCTTGTGTGAAGTCCCTGGTTTTGAAGTTGTCAAACCACAAGGAGCTTTCTATCTCTTTCCAAATGTCAAAAAAGCTATGGAGATGAAAGGTTATAGCGATGTAACAGCATTTACGACGGCTATTCTTGAAGAAGTTGGTCTAGCCTTGATTACAGGAGCAGGATTCGGAGCACCAGAAAATGTGCGCCTCAGCTATGCGACAGACCTAGACACGCTTAAAGAAGCGGTTAAACGTTTGAAAGCATTTATGGGTAGTGAGAATGATTGATCATTTTGAAATTAAGGTAAAGGATTTACAAATTTCAGAAGGATTTTATAGGAGTTTTCTCGCTCCTTTGGGCTATAAATTAGCTTTTAAGACTAGTTCTCTAATCAGTTTTCTTGCCCCAAATAGTCCTCATCCTGGTGGTGATTTTTGGCTGGCTCAGGGGACACAAGATCCTATTCACTTTGCTTTTTTAGCAGAAAATAAGGAAGAGGTTCAAGCTTGTTATGAGGCTGGCTTAGAGGCAGGTGGGCGAGACAATGGGGCTCCTGGTTATCGCAGTGAGCAACCGATTTACTACGCTGCTTTTATGATTGACCCAGATGGGAACAATATAGAGGTGGTTTGCCATAAAGAATAAAAAAGAAAAGGAAAAATAATGACAAAACGTGTAACGATTATTGATGTAAAAGACTATGTTGGTCAGGAAGTGACGATTGGCGCTTGGGTTGCCAACAAATCAGGAAAAGGGAAAATCGCCTTCTTGCAATTGCGTGATGGAACAGCCTTCTTTCAAGGTGTAGCCTTTAAACCAAACTTTGTCGAAAAATTTGGTGAAGAAGTGGGACTTGAGAAGTTTGATGTCATCAAACGCTTGAGCCAAGAAACTTCTGTTTATGTGACAGGAATTGTCAAAGAAGACGAACGTTCTAAATTTGGTTATGAGTTGGACATTACAGACATCGAAGTGATTGGTGAATCTCAAGACTACCCAATCACACCAAAAGAACATGGAACAGACTTCTTGATGGACAACCGTCACTTGTGGCTCCGTTCTCGTAAGCAAGTAGCTGTGATGCAAATTCGTAACGCTATCATCTACGCAACTTATGAGTTCTTTGACAAGAACGGCTTCATGAAGTTTGATAGCCCAATTCTTTCAGGAAATGCGGCTGAAGATTCAACGGAACTCTTTGAAACAGACTACTTCGGAACGCCAGCCTACTTGAGCCAATCAGGTCAGCTTTACTTGGAAGCAGGAGCTATGGCCCTTGGCCGTGTCTTTGACTTTGGTCCAGTTTTCCGTGCTGAAAAATCAAAAACACGTCGTCACTTGACTGAGTTCTGGATGATGGATGCTGAGTACTCATACTTGACACATGATGAGTCGCTTGACTTGCAAGAAGCTTATGTAAAAGCTCTTCTTCAAGGTGTTCTTGACCGTGCGCCTCAAGCCTTGGAAACCTTGGAACGTGATACAGAACTCTTGAAACGCTACATTGCAGAGCCATTCAAACGTATCACTTACGATCAAGCTATTGACCTCTTGCAAGAGCATGAAAATGATGAAGATGCTGACTACGAGCATCTTGAGCATGGTGATGACTTTGGTTCACCACATGAAACTTGGATCTCAAACCACTTTGGTGTGCCAACATTTGTCATGAACTATCCAGCAGCCATCAAGGCCTTCTACATGAAACCAGTTCCTGGAAATCCAGAGCGCGTGCTTTGTGCAGACTTGCTTGCCCCAGAAGGCTATGGAGAAATTATCGGTGGGTCTATGCGTGAGGAAGACTATGATGCATTAGTTGCTAAGATGGATGAACTTGGCATGGACCGTACAGAGTATGAATTTTATCTTGACCTTCGTAAATACGGTACAGTTCCACACGGTGGATTTGGTATCGGTATCGAGCGTATGGTAACCTTCGCGGCAGGAACAAAACACATCCGTGAAGCCATTCCGTTCCCACGTATGTTGCACCGTATTAAACCATAAGAATAGGAAAACGCCCATGTGGCGTTTTTTTCATAGAAATCTCTGGAAGCGAAAGGAAATATTATCAGGCATTCAAAACAGTGATAATATGCGGCTTTTCTGAAAATCTTTACTTCCTTTTCATATAAAATTGAGTTTTTGATAGAAACATACTACCAGTTGTTCAGAATAGAGTTTCGTATCTTAGTACATTGACCTTATTATTTAAAAACTTATCTATGTTCTATTTTCTTCAAATTGAAACGATAAATATATATAAGCATAAAACTTGAATTAGTAATAGTGGCATGATACAATATCAAGTAATATTGATAATTATTGGGCAACCCTTTTTAAAATGATAACCTCTTAATATTACTAAAAAATTTAAGGGGGGGGGGGGGTCTTTTTATTTGTCTGGATATTTCAATTCAATATTAAAAAATATGCATAAAGGAGGTTGTGACTCTAAATGAAGGGTAAACAACAAGATTTTAGAACGGAAAAGTATATTCGCTACGGTATTCGTAAATACAGTTTTGGAGCAGCATCAGTAGCGATTGCGGCTGGTTTAATGTTCTTAGGAAATGGAGCAGTTTCAGCGACAGAGGTACAAGGTGCAGAAACTATAGTAGCAGCAGCTTCAGCTGAAAAAACTGATCAGAATATTACAGAAGTAAAGCCAGAAACTGAAAAAAATGCAGAAGCAAAACCTGAAGTTAAAGCAGAAGAGACTAAAAAAGTAAATAAGGCTCCCCTTGAAGCAAGTATTGCTACTTTAGAATCTAAACTTTCAACTGCTAAATATGCGGACGCTTCAGTTGTGGCTAATGTTCGTGAAGCTTTAGCTACTGCAAAAGCTGTTTTAGCAAATGAAACTGCCAAGCAAGAAGAGGTAAATGTTCAAAAAGAGATTCTTTCTGCATTGAGAACAGTCGTAATTGAATCAAACAAACTAGGACTAGAGAAAGAACAAGCTGATAAGGATAAGGCAGCCAAAGAAGAAGTTGAAAAGAAAGCTACTCCAGCTGAAAAAGCTCTTTTAGAAGCTAACTCGGCACTCGACAAAGTTTCTTCAGAAGCTGATGTAACCAATACCCTTGCTGCTACAGAACTTCGTAAGAAGGAAGTAGCTGCAGAGAACCGAGCAGCAATTGAAGCAGCAGTAGCCAAGAACCAAGCTGTACTTAACGAATCAAAAGTGCTTTTAGCTGATAAGAGTGTCACAAAGGAACAAGTAGATGCTCAATTAGCTCGCTTAAATGAATCAATTCTTGCAGTTTACAGTGAACTTAAAAAAGCAGGAATTGACCGTGATGGGAAATTTGAGGTGGCCTTAGCTGATGTAGCTGAAAGAGTGGATGAAGCACCATTAACAGAAGCTGAACAAGCTGATCACTGGAAAAAATATGCTGAAAAAAATACAGAACGCTTAAAACACCAAATTAAATGGTTCGATATTACAAATAAAAATGCAGTAGTAGAAAACCTTGATGCAGGTGGGAAACTAAAAGTAGGAACGAAGTTCAAACAAGAATTAACACCTGGATATGTTGTAGAAATGGAAGTTACAGCACTTAAACCATTTAACTCAACTGACGTTTATAAAGAACGTGGAGGAGCAGGATATGATCCAGATGCTAAGAACGTGTATAAAGACGGTACACCAGCAGAAGTAAAAGTAGTTCGTCAAGGTGGATATTCTGTAGCAAAAACAAATGGAATTGATACAGGCGGAACAACAGTAATCCAATCTGTAAAAAATGGAGCAAACGTTGGGGTAGAATTTAAAGTTAAAGCGACTTTAAATGGTAAAGAAGTACCAGCGAACGTTGTATTCGCAACAGGGGAAGAAGCGGGTTCATCTGAGATTGAAATCTACAAAACAGATGGAGATGGCTTCGAATTAGTTACTGAATTATCGAACACCAACTATCGAGTACCAACTGCACGTTCTTATACTGCAGAATCATACGATAACCGTTATAACTTAACTCCAGTAGGAAACGGTCAAGGTCGTCAATTAGGGCAATCTTACACTATCGAAGGTTCAGGAAAACCAGCCTTTGCACCATTCATCGCTGATAAAGCAAAAGGATTCCGTTCAACAGAAATTACTGAAGAAACAGTATCGACAGTAACAGATAAAGATGGAACAGTTTATAGTGATGGTTTAGGAACACAAGTATTTGGACCAGCGGTTACTCACCGTGATTCTGGTATGTCTACACCAGTTGTTTTAACACGTAATGCTAAAAACTTAGGGGTTTATATCCTATCAAGTGGTCAACAAGGAGCTATGTTCGGATTCATGGTACTTGATGAAGGGGATGCTCCAGCTTCTTATGGTAAAGTAGGACACGCAATCGCAAAAGGTGCTGGAATTACACAACCTTACTTAGGTTCAAAAGAGCCAGATATTGATATCCGTACTGAAAAAATTACAGATGAAACAGCCTTCAAATATGATGATGTGAACGGTGAAGGTGGAGACGAAGGTGCTCGCCAATTAATGGGTGATAAAGTAGAAAAAGGCGATAACTACAAACTGAAAAAAGTTAATGACGGTACTTACTCAATGACATTTGACGCTCACTTAGGTGGCGGTAAAAATGCATTCGTAAATGGATGGATTGACTTTAACAACAATGGTAAATTCGACGAAAACGAAGGTGCTGGAGCTGTTGAAGTAACAAAAGATGGAGAAGTAACATTAACTTGGACAACTCCTGTTCAAAACGTAGATGTAACTGCGACTAAATTGGCAACTCGTTTACGTATCGCAAATGATAAAGCAGACGTTAAAGAAGCGACAGGAATTGCGTACTCTGGGGAAGTAGAAGACTTCCAAATCCAACAAACAATTCCACCACGTGGTACAAAAGAAGAAACTTACGATGTTCAAGGTGCGACTCAACGTTCAACTGTTCAGTTCAAAGCTTATGGAAACAAGGATTATAATTTCGAAGAAAAAGCATCTATTGACGAAACAGTTAAACCACAAATCGTTAAAGCAGATGGTTCAGTTGTAACAGATGCTGAATTAGTAGATGGTTACTATGTAGTACCAGGACAAGGTAAATACAAAGTTACAGCTAAAGGAAAAGACGTTAATGTAGAATTCGTTCCAGAAGCTACATTCGTTGGAGATGCAGACGGTATTACAATCCGTCGTACAGATACGAATGGTGCTACAACTGGATGGGGTAAAATTGGTAAACCAATCATCAACGGTGAAGGTGAAAACGGAGATCAACTAACACCTATCAGTGATCAAGTAACACCAGAAGGTGCCTCAGAAAAAGGGTCAATGGATGGACGTTATATCCCTCACGTAATGAAACGTGAAATCGTAGATGGAATAGAAAAATCTAACGATATTCAAGGGGCAAAACAAACAAAAACTCCTGAATTCAAAGACACTGCAAATAACAAGATTACTCCTTCAGAAGAATTCCCAGCTAAATTAGTGGATCCTAAAACAGGAAATCCAACGACTGAAACTGAAATTCCAGCTACAAAAGATGGTAAAACAATCGGTACTTATACGATTACTCCATCAACAGGTGAAGTAGTATTTACACCAAATAAAGACTTCATAGGTGAACCAGATCCAGTTAAAGTATCATTTACAGGTAAAGTTGGGGTAGACAAAGATGGAAACCCAGTAACTTCAACAGGTACAGTAACTTACCAACCAAAAGTTAAACCAGTCACACCGACTGCAGAAGGTGGAGAAACTACTAAACCTCAAGGAGTTACACAAGAAAAAGAAATTACATTTACAGCAGGTAAAAACAAAGTTACTTACTTAGATAAGAACGATAATAAAGTTGAAGTTGAAAAATCAGTTCCGATGAATCCTGATGCTTATACACTATTAGGTGAAGATGGACAACCAGCTACTGAAGTTCCAGCAAAAGATCCAAACGGAAACGTTGTGGGAACATACACACTTAACGTGGTAGATGGAGTACCAACTGCGGTATTTACACCAACAGATAAAACTTACGTTGGAGATGTTAAACCAGTAACAATCCAAGGTGAAGATGAAAATGGTACAAAAGCAACAGCTACGTACACACCACATATCACACCAGTAGAACCAACAGCTAAAGAAGCAGAATCTACTGCAAAACAAGGGGATACTCAAAAAGGAACTCCTACATTCACACCAGGTTCAGACACTTCAACAATGAAACCTGAAACATTAACACTAGTGGATGATAGTGGTAACCCAGTTGAGACATTACCAGCAACAGATAAAAAAGGTAATAAAGTAGGAGATTACACAGTAGATAAACAAACTGGAGAAGTAATCTTCACGCCAACAGATAAGAAATTCTCAGGTAAAGTATTACCAGCTCGTGTCCGTATGCAAGATTCAAACGGAACACCAGCAGAAACAACTTACACTCCAAACATTGTTCCAGTAGAACCACAAGGAGAACCAGCTGAATCAACAGCTCCTCAAGGTGTAGCTCAAGAAGGAACAGTAACATTTACTGGAGGAGAAGTTACAGTAAATGGTACAAAAGAAACAGTTGCGATTCAAGAAGGAAGTGCAAGACTATTAGATAAAAATGGTCAACCGTTAGCAGCGGATGCAGTGCAAGACGTATTTGATAAAGATGGTAATAAAATCGGGGAATACAGACTTGATCCGGCTACAAATAAAGTTACTTACACACCAACTGATGTAAACTATGTAGGTGCAGTACCACCAGCTGAAATTGGTGCGTTAGATAAGAATGGTACACTAGCAGTAACAACATATACTCCAAATATCACACCAACATACCCAACTGCAGAAGAAGCAACTTCAGTGGATGTTCAAGGTGCGGTTCAAAAAGGAACTGTAGAGTTCAAAGCAGGTTCTGATGTTGTCCTAATTGATAAATCTAAGACAACATTATTAGATGAAAACAATCAACCAGCTGAAAAAGTACCAGCTAAGAGCCCAGAAGGTAAAGTAATTGGGGAATATACATTAAACAAAGAAACTGGTGAAGTAACATTTACTCCAGATCCTACAGTACCGTATGCAGGTGATGTAGTTCCAGCAAAAGTACAAGCTCAAAATACAGCTGGAAGAACAGTAGAAACAACATATACACCATCAATCATTCCAGTAAACCCAAGTGCGAACCCAGCAACTTCAGAAGGACCACAAGGGGTAGAACAAACAGGAACTGTTGAATTTATTCCAGGTAACCCTCAAAAAGCTCCTGAAACACCAGCTCCAATCGATAAATCTACAATTAAGTTACTAGATAAATCAGGAAATGAAGTTGAAACAGTAACAGTAACGGATAAAGACGGTAAAGAAATCGGAGTTTACTCACTAGTTAAAGATTCAAACGGAGTGCCAACAGGTGAAGTGAAATTCACACCAACAGACAAAACATATGTTGGAAAAGTTGAACCAGTAACAGTACAAGCAAAAGATAAAAACAGTACTGTAGCGAAAACAACTTACACACCGAAATTCACTGGAGTAACGCCAACAGGAACACCTGTAGATTCAACAGGAATCCAAGGTAAAACTCAAGAAGGTACACCAACATTTACAGCAGGTGACGTGAAAGTACCAATCAAGATTGATGAAACTCAACCAGCGACCTTCTACAACCCGATTACAAAAGAACCAATTACAGAAACTGAAATTCCAGCTACTAAAGATGGAAAAGAAGTTGGTAAGTACAAAATCGATCCAAAATCTGGAACAGTAACATTCACACCAAACAAAGACTTCACAGGAACACCAGATCCAGTGACAGTACAAGCAAAAGATGCGAATGGAACACCAACAACAGCGA
This sequence comes from Streptococcus sp. 5346, assembly GCF_013277455.1. Lineage (GTDB taxonomy): Bacteria > Bacillota > Bacilli > Lactobacillales > Streptococcaceae > Streptococcus. The sequence goes on along the minus strand of NZ_VMMY01000018.1, from coordinate 5,450 downwards.
CATATACACCAACAGTGACGCCGGTAACACCATCTGGAGAAAATACAACTTCACAAGGAGCTAAAGGTCAATCTCAAGAGGGAACACCAATATTTACTCCAGGAAACACTGAAGTACCAATCACAATTACAGAAGAGCAACCAGCGACATTCTACAATCCGGTTACAAAAGAACCAATTGCAGAAAAAGAAATTCCAGCAACAAAAGATGGAAAAGAGGTTGGTAAGTACAAAATTGATCCAAAATCTGGAAAAGTAACATTCACACCAAACAAAGACTTCGTAGGAACACCAGATCCAGCGACAGTACAAGTGAAGGATGCGAATGGAACACCAACAACAGCAACTTACACACCAACTGTACGCCCTGTAACAGAGTTTGTAGATAAAGATGGTAACCTAATTACTGTTGATGGAAATAATAATCCAGTAGAATCAATAGTTGATGGTAAGAAAGATAAGAAAGATATTCCGGGATATAAATTCGTAGAAACGAAGAAACTTCCAAATGGAGATACAGAACACGTTTACGAAAAAGTAAGTACATTCTTTAAAGATAAAGATGGTAACGAAATTAGTGAAAAAGGAACTGGAACAGTAGATAAGAAAGATATCCCTGAATATAGATTCGTAGAGACTAAGAAACTTCCAAATGGAGATACAGAACATATCTACGAAAAAGTAACTACATTCTTTAAAGATAAAGATGGTAAGGAAATCAAAGACAAAGAAAGTGGATCTGTAGATAAGAAAGATATCCCAGAATACCGCTTCGTTGAGACTAAGAAATTACCAAATGGAGATGTGGAACACGTATACGAAAAAGTAACAACGTTCTTCAAAGACAAAGATGGTAATGAAATCAAAGACAAAGAAAGTGGCTCTGTAGATAAGAAAGACATCCCAGGCTACCGCTTCGTTGAGACTAAGAAATTACCAAACGGAGATGTAGAACACGTATACGAAAAAGTAACGCCACCAGCTCCGACGCCAACACCTACTCCAACACCTACTCCAACACCATTCGAATACAAGGTCATCACAACTTATGTAGATGAAAACGGAGAATTAATCATTCCTAAAGAAGACGGAGAAAAACCAAGCAAGGAGTTGTCAGGTTATGAATTAGTGAAGACAGAAAAAGATGCCAATGGTAATGTCCGTCATGTTTATCGCAAGATTCAAAAACCAACTCCAGTTGAACCAAGTCAACCAGTTTCTCCACAAGAGCCAACAAGCCCTGAGAAACCAGCAGTACCTGAGCAACCAAAACAACCAGCAACACCTAAATATGTTGAAGGTCAAAAAGAGTTACCTAACACAGGTACAGAAGCTAATGCTAGTCTAGCTGCACTTGGACTCCTTGGAGCTTTGAGTGGATTTGGACTTCTTGCTCGCAAGAAAAAAGAGGACTAAAAACTCATAGTTTTTGAGAAGATGATTCGTCATCTTCTTTTTTTGGACCCCTATGGTCTTTGGCTTTTTTATATGAAGTTTGCATAAAACATATTTTGATATATATATTAAAAAATAATCTTTTTTTTGAAAAAAATAGACCAATTACTTAAAAATTACGTTGGAATATGATACAATTAACAAAATATATCTGTACTCGCGAGTGCATATATACACACATATATATATATAAGGTGGTAAACAATGTTTAAATTGTCGAGACAACAAAAAGATCATCGATATTTTTGTGGCAATAGATACGAAAAATATTCGATCAAAAAATTAAAAGTTGGTGCTGCGAGTGTTTTAATCGGGGCAGGATTTTTATTTGGTTATCATGTTGAAGCTAGTGAAAAAGATGCATCAATTGCAAATGTAACAGATAGTGGTTACAACAGAACTGGAACTGGTAATTCAGAAGTAGTAGACGCGCAAGAATTTGTAATGGTGACACATGAGAAACCAGGTGGTGTAGTAGAAGATGTAGCTATTTTAAAATCAAATTTTTCAGAAAATCTTGATCAATTAAAGAAAGATTATCCAGGATTTACTGCGACAAGCTTACAACTTGTTGGAACAAATAAATATAAAATTACTTATGTACCAGTTACTTCAACAAATCAACCGAGTTCAACATCAGAATCTGTAGCTAATACAGGAGAGGCTGGTACTTCAAATAGTACATCAGCTACTGCTAATCAAACACAACCAACTGTTGAAAATAGAGTCAGTTTACAAGGGCATCCTGTCGGAAGTCAGACAGAATATAATGTAGGAGAACAGATCATCTCAACATTTAGATTAGATGTATCAGCTCCTTCAAAATTAGAAGAAGGTTCTTATATTTTAGTGAATTTACCTGAGAATGAACCTATTACTGATGTACAATTTGGTACAGCTTTAAGAGTGGAAAAAGTAACGGATACACAGTATAAGATTTATACTGGAGAAGTTCCAAGTGGTTCTTATGGTAATTTCAATATTAGTTATAAATTTGATAAATATAGAACTGGCCGTAATTCTCAAACTTCTATCACTTCTCAAGTGATGGATAAAAATGGGAATCCAATTTCACCTGAAAAGACTACTAAGTCAGTGGTAGCAAATACAAATAAGAGTGGATATGCTAGTATTCATGTGGACAGTGAAAGTGGTGCTAGAGATTTAGCTTTATTTAACACAAATGCACCCGGCGACTCTATTGATGAAACTAAGAATAAAGAATTAGTTTTAAAATTAACGACATTAAATAAAGAAGTTGCTGCTGTCAATAAAATACAACATGCTATTACTTTACCGACAGGAGCTATAGTATCAGAAACATCTAAGAATGCAGGATGGACACAGGAAGGAAATATTGCTCGTTATACAAGAATAATACCAGATGCGAAACCTGTATTTGATCAAGGAAATAATACTAGTGATGATACACTTCGCTTAAACATGCGTCAAACAGGAACCTTAGAAGAGTTTCTTAAAGGAAAAGAATTTACTTTTACAGATAATGTAACTTATACAGATAAATCAGGAGAAACGAATACAAGTCAAGGGACAACTTCGTTAGTTGTGAAGGCTGTGAATCCATATAAAGATAACGGAGATGGAGCAACGCCAAATGTAGCAGGAGCACAACCTCCATTAGTAATTAATAACTATACTAATGAACAAAATCATGAAAATAGAGTGAATATAGCAATTCCTGGAATTAATACGGAAACAGATGATAAGAGAATTATTGTTTTCTGGAGAAGTGTAGATACTCCAACAAAAGTTAAGGAAGTTGAATTAACGATTGATAGTGATTTTGATCAAAAGAGATCAATTGAATTTTATGGGACTTGGAATAAGAATGGAGCATATGCAGCTTGGTATGCACCGGATAATCTAGGAACAAGTAATACTTTTGAAGTGTATACAGTGACTGGAACAAATGAAACAAAAATTGGAGAGATCGCATTTAAAAAGAATGGAGGTACTTCAATAGATTTACCTGAAGGTACAACCCGAGTTTTATTAAAGCCAAAAGGTGAAATGACATTTACAAATGATACGCTTAGTCAAGCGGGTATTTATTTACATCAAAACTTAAAAGGCTTAGAAAAAGCTAAACAAATGGTTTTAGAAGGAAAAGAAGCTAAGAGTATCGTTACTGCAAAAGTTTCAACTCAAGATACAGATGTGGTCAATACAAGTATTTCTAAAACGATTTTAGCAGATGCTAGAACAGCTTTAAAACTGACATCGAGAACTGGGAAAATAGAAACGGTTCTAGCAGGGAATAAAACACAATCATTAAGTTCTGGAATAGAAGCTTATGATTACTCACCTTCAGGTTTAGGGAATCGTGTATATAGTACATTGACATCACACTTTGCTACTACTGATAAAAAATTAGATTATCTTGGAGCGAAGAATCCTAAAATTATTGTGGAATTACCGGATGGCTTTAGTTATGCAGGAGATAGCCCACTTGTAACTAAAGATGATAATTATCAAAATACTGGTAAACGGGTATTGATTATTGATCCGAAGGATTCAAATACTCGTGAGAATGTAACTCCGAATTTAGAGTTTAATGTAGCACAATGGGTTCAAACAGGTAAGTATCGTTTGAAATATACATTAGTTTGGGATGAAAATAGATTCCTATATGGATTAAATCCTAATAATGAGTTTGATGGAGATAAGACAATTATCAATACATCAACTTTCACTTATGAAATTCCTGTAAGTAATACATCAGCGACACGATTACATGTAGATGTAACCGATAAAAATGATCAACGAGAAGGTTACACAACTTCGTTACAGAATTTAGCTCCAAAAACAGATGTGACATATCGTTTTACATTATCGAATACAGATAATTCAAAATTATCGAATAATGAAGTGCTTGTGACATTACCTAAACAAGGGGACAAGAATATTGTTGATACAAGTATAGCTCGTAATTCTGCATTTGATGTGGAAGCTACAGGAGAAGCAATAGCTCCTGCAGGATGGACAGCATACTACTCAACTTCTCCAATTAATGGAAATGCAAATGAAGTTGCTACAGCAACAACTTTAACAGCTGATCAAGTGACAGATTGGAGCAAGGTTACAGCAGTTAAGTTTGTTTCTAATCCAGGGACTACATTAAATCCAGGATTGTCAAATGAATTTTTAGTACCAGCAAGAATTTCTAAAGATGCAAAAGATTCACAGGTAGCTTATATTTCAGCAGCAGCAAAAACAAATGCAGAAGAAATATATAATGAGGCGAATGTAGCTTCTGTTACTATTAAAATAGAAAATATAAAAAATGGAGCTGTTAAAATTGCATATGAAGATATGCAAGGAAATACGATTAAACCAACAATAACAGCTATTGAAAAAAGAGCTTATACAAAAGATTATAATGTAGATACAGAAGAATATCGTCCTGATGAATTTACATATAATGGCATAGCGTATAGATATATGCGAGTCAAAGAAACTTCGGCTCCGGTTGAAGGTGTTATTAACAGTGAAGAAATTACAGTGACTTATGTTTATGATACTTTGTATGAAAATGTTCCAGAAACAAAAGTCATCACGCGTACAATTAAGTATGTAGATGCAAGCGACGAAACTACAGAAGTATCGCCAAAAGTTGTTCAGAATGTTACGCTAACAAGAACAAACAAGCGAAACAAAGTAACGAATGCACTTGAAGAAGGAACATGGTCACAAGGAAGTTGGGCAGAACAATCTTCACCAACCGTAGCAAACTATGGAACACCAGATAAACCAAGTGTAGCGTCAGTGGCAGTAACACCAACAATGGAAAATGCCGAAGTAGTCGTGAAGTATCCACAAGCAAAAGAAGACGAAGTAGAAACAAAAGTCATCACACGTACAATTAAGTATGTAGATGCAAACGACGAAACTACAGAAGTATTGCCAAAAGTTGTTCAGAATGTTACGCTAACAAGAACAAACAAGCGAAACAAAGTAACGAATGCACTTGAAGAA
>NZ_VMMY01000017.1:0-1350 GCF_013277455.1 Streptococcus sp. 5346 | reverse complement strand
CATCTGGTCAAGATGGCATTCTTGGAATTAAAAAAATATAGAGAAACTAGCAAAGATAGTATTCGCAAGCCGTGGTTGGAGTTTTTCGGGAATAAACCCTTTACTCAAGAACCCGAGCGAGCCATCAGCCAAGCAGACCAACTGCTGGACTATAAGAGCTGGTCCGAGGAGGATAGGAAAATGTTTAGTCAACTACGTATGCGCGAAGAACAAGCCTTGTTAGCACAGGACTATGCCTTGGAACAAGCTGAGGAAAAGGGCTTAGAACGTGGTCGTGCAGAGGGGATTGAACAAGGACTGGAACGAGGAAAACTCTTTGCCTTCCTAGATATGGTCCGCCAAGGTCTTCTGACTTCTGAGATTGCCAGTCAGCAATTAGGTATGACTGTGGCTGAGTTTGAGGCACTGCTGGAAGAACATAAGTGAGAAATCTGTAAGCGTTATGCAATCTTAAAATAAACTAAAAAAGATAGCTAAATTTCTTGATGTAAAGAGTTTGCCTATCTTTTTTTACTTAATGTATTGTTATTTTCAAGAAAATTTGAACTTTTCCCTTTCTTTTCCGAATAAATAGATAGAACCATAGAATCTAGTAAACTTAGATTTAAAACTGTGGTATAATAAAAGGGGGAAAAGGATGATTCTCAGACATCCGGGCATTAGCCCAACCAACGACTTGGTTGCTAAGAAAATCTTTAGCAATCCAGAGATCACTTGTCAATTTATTCGCGATATGCTGGATTTACCAGCCAAAAATGTAACCATTTTGGAAGGGAGCAATATTCACGTCTTGCCTTCTATACCGTACTCGGCGCAGGATTTCTATACAAGTATAGATGTTTTGGCTGAGTTGGACAATGGTACGCAAGTTATTATTGAGATTCAAGTTCATCATCAGAATTTTTTCATTAATCGTTTGTGGGCTTACCTATGCAGTCAGGTCAATCAAAACCTCGAAAAAATTCGCCAACGAGAAGGCAATACTCATCAAAGTTACAAACACATCGCACCCGTTTACGCTATCGCAATTGTGGATAGTAACTACTTCTCAGATGACTTGGCTTTTCATAGCTTTAGCATGCGCGAGGACACGACAGGTGAGGTTTTAACCATTATCAACAATGGTCAGGAAAATCATCTGGTCAAGATGGCATTCTTGGAATTAAAAAAATATAGAGAAACTAGCAAAGATAGTATTCGCAAGCCATGGTTGGAGTTTTTTGGGAATAAACCCTTTACTCAACAACCCGAGCGAGCCATCAGCCAAGCAGACCAACTGCTGGACTATAAGAGCTGGTCCGAGGAGGATAGGAAAATGTTTAGTCAACTACGTATGCGCGAAGAACAAGC
>NZ_VMMY01000016.1:0-19978 GCF_013277455.1 Streptococcus sp. 5346 | reverse complement strand
AATATTAATCAAAATAAAGCAAGTCTTTGCTGGTGCTTGTAAAGAGGTCAAAGCCGTCCTTGGTAACAACACCGCAGTCTTCGATACGGACACCGACTTTACCCGGGATATAGATACCTGGTTCAACAGAGAAGCACATGCCTTCTTCGATGACCATGTCGTTTCCTTCCATGATAGATGGGAATTCGTGGACATCCATACCGATACCATGACCAAGACGGTGGTTGAAGTACTCGCCGTAACCAGCTTTTTCGATGACCTCACGGGCAGCGCGGTCCACTTCATGGGCAGTCACTCCCGGCTTGATAAAGTCAAGAGCAGCTTGTTGGGCTTCGAGGGTCAAGTTGTAAATGTCTTTCTTGAATTGGTCTGGTTTACCAACAGCGACTGTACGAGTCATATCTGAAGCATAGCCGTTGACTAGAACACCAAGGTCAAAGAGGAGAAGAGCATTATTTTCAACCTTGTTTGCTGCTGGAATGCCGTGTGGATTTGCAGCATTATCACCAGTCAAGACCATGGTATCAAAACTCATTTCATAGCCTTCACGTTTCATAGCAAAGTCAATTTGGGCGATGATATCTGTTTCTGTCTTATCAAGAGAAATATTGTCAAAACCAACCTTAACAGCCTTGTCCGCATAGAGACCTGCAACCATCATTTTTTGCACTTCGTCAGCTGATTTGATGAGGCGCATGCGTTGGATACGAGGTGTGAGGTTTTCAAACTCAGCAGTTTCAAAAACGATTTTCAAGCCATGATATTTGGTCAAGATGAGATTGTCAAACTCAACAGCGACACGTTTGAAATCAAGCTGTGGAAGAGCGTGTTTCATTTTTTGCCATGGATTTTCAGAATCCACATAGCCCACAACTGGGAAGGAAACAGTGCTAGTAGCACGCTCAACTTCAAGGGCTGGGACAAAGAGGAGGGGTTCTTGTTCCGCTAGGACAAAAAGGAACATTTGGCGTTCATGGGGATCACTGTAAAAGCCAGTGAGGTAATTGATTGTGACGGGGTCAGATACGACAGCGACGTCTAGTTTTTCTGATTCAAGATATGTTACGATTTGTTGTAATTTAGACATATGCTACCTTCTTTCTACCCCTCTATTTTGGCAAAAAAAGAGAGAAAATGCAAGGGAGAAGGGTAAAAGAACAGACAAAAAAACTCCGACAAGATAACGGAGTTCTTTGATATAGTTTCACTTTGTTTAAGAAAAGTCAGCCTTGCTTTTGACGTCGCTGTATTCTTCAGCGATTTCTTGACTGAGAATATCTTCATAGGCAGGGAGTTGGATGTCCTGACCGTATTTCTTCTTGAGAGCAGTGATGACTAGGCGATAAGCTAGATTGGCATTGCGAGAGAGGATAGGTCCGTGGAAGTAGGAACCAAAGACATTCTTATAATGAACCCCTTCGCCGACTTTTTCTTCGTTATTTCCATTTCCATAGACAACCTGTCCCAGTGGTTTTTGGTCATCAGAGAGGAAGGTACGGCCTTGATGATTTTCAAAACCATAGTAGGTTTCATTGAAATCTTCATTATGAATCTTGATGTCACCGATAAAACGGTTATTGGTCTGGTTGAGCGTGTAGTGGCCCATGACCCCTAGTCCTTCGATGCGTTTGCCTGAAGCTTCAATATAATATTGCCCCAATAGTTGGAAACCACCACAGATAGCCAGAACCACACCGTCGTTTTGGATGTAGTTGTCAATGCTCTCTTTTTTAGCAGGTAGGTCGTCTGCAATAATACTTTGTTCAAAGTCTTGGCCGCCACCGAAAAAGGCGATATCATAGTGGTTTTCATCAAAATCATCATGGAGAGAAACGATGTCAACCGTCACATGGGCTCCCAGCTTTTCAGCCACATACTTGAGCATGAGAATGTTTCCATTATCTCCGTAGGTATTCATGAGATTTCCGTAGAGGTGGGCAATGTTGAGCTGATAGGGGTAATTGCCAGCTTTTGAGGAAAGTGAAGTATAAACCATTAGTTCATCTCCTTTCTAACAATCTGACGACTAGCCAGCAGTTCGCGGAATTCCAGCATAGCAGTATAGGTAGCCAGGATATAGGCATGTTTGCAGTCTTGGTTCTCAATTGTTTTGAGAACTTGTTCTAGACTACTTGTTTCAGTGATTTTATCAGCTGGATAGCCTGTCACTCGGAGACGGCGTGCGATTTCAGAATGACGAACACCGCCAGCGTTGATTTCGGGAATGTCCATGTCAGTGATTTGTTCAAAATCAGCATCCCAGATCCAGCTGGTGTCAATACCGTCTGCATAGTTAGCGTTAAGAAGAACAGATAGACTAAATGGATAAGGAGCTAGTTTGATCATTTCGATAGCTTGGGTCGCACCGACTGGATTTTTAATCAAGACGAGGGTACATTCCTTGTCACCGATATGGAAGGTTTCTTGGCGTCCAAAGACTGCACGGCTCTTATCAAATCCCTGCTTGATGAGTTGTGAATCTGCACCAAGGAAACGGGCGATAGCAACCGCAGCTAGGGCGTTGTAGATATTGTAAAGACCACCGATTTGAATACCGTATTCTTGACCGTCAATGACAAATCGTGAGCGATTGTTGGTCAACTCAACCAAGTCTGTCAAGCGATAGTCCAGATCAGGACGTTTACATCCGCAGCTTTCACAGATATAGGCACCCAAGTTTGCATAGGTATTATGCTCATATTTGAGGATTCCTTGGCAGTCAGGACAGAGAATTCCTTCGGTATTATAGTGAGCCAGCTGGGCTGGACCTTTCTCCAAGTCAAAACCAAAATATTTTACAGGATTTGGAATAGCTGGCTTGTAGAAAAGTGGACTGTCTCCATTAAGGAGAACAGTGGCAGTAGGCACCTTACGAATAGCATCCAAAATCATCTTGTAAGTTGTGTAAATCTCACCATAGCGGTCCATCTGGTCACGGAAGATATTAGTGATAACAAATAAGCTTGGCTGGATATAGTCACAGATACGAGATAGACTGGCTTCGTCGATTTCTAGAACGGCAATATTTTTCCCAGTTTTAGAAGATTTGGCTGTTAAGAAGGTTGTCGCAATTCCTGTGATCATGTTGGCACCGCTTGGGTTGGTTAGAACTTGACCATAAACCTCTTTTAAAATGCCGACAGTGAGAGCAGTTGTCAAGGTTTTTCCGTTGGTTCCAGTGACCACGACAATCTCGTAGTTCTTAGCTAGGTTTTGTAAAATATCTTTATCAAATTGAAGGGCGACTTTTCCTGGGAGTGTACTTCCACGGCCAAGACGGCTTAAAACGAAGTGGGAAGAGCGCCCAGCAAGAAGGCCCAAAGTAGTTTTTAATTTCATGTTTCCATTATATCATAAAAGAGGGAAAAGACAGATTTGATACTCAATGAAAATNNAGAGATTTTCGAAGAGTATGAGATTTCGCAGAAATGAAAACAGCCCTCAGAGGGCTGTTCGATACGATTAAATCTCAACTTAAATCGCAAATAAGTCATTCAAGTTCTCAGCCAAGGTTGGGTGAGTGAAAATTTGTTTTGTGAAGTAAGTGTAAGGAATCTTGTTGTCCATAGCAACAGTGATGATGTTGATGATTTCTTGAGAACCTTCTGAGAAGATGCTTGCTCCAAGAATTTCTTTTGTTTCAGTATTAACCACAGCTTTGAAAGCTCCACGAAGGTCTCCGTTTACGTGACCACGAGGCATTGCTGCAACAGGGATTTCTTTCACTGCGTATGGAAGTTTCAAATCAGCTGCTTGGCTTTCAGTCAAACCAACTTGTGAAAGGGCAGGTGTGATGAACATAGTATTTGGCACATTGAGACGGTCTTCAAGTGTGTAGCTGCCATCTCCAGCAAGGTAACTATAGACAACACGGAAGTCATCAAGTGAAATGTAAGTAAATTGAAGGCCACCGTTGACATCTCCAACTGCAAAGACACCAGGAACGTTTGTTTGACAATGTTTGTCTACTTTAATAGCACCACGTTCAGTTAGTTCAATATCCGTATTTTCAAGTTGAAGTGATTCTACATTTGGTTTACGTCCAGTTGCGTAGAGAAGGGCATCGAAACGGTACGTTTCGTTTTCAGTCACGACAAGGACTTGGTCACCGTCGTTTTTGATTTCAGTAGTATGGATATTTTGAAGCAATTCAATACCGTCTTCTTCCATGTATTGTTTAGCAAGAGCTGCGATGGAAGGTTCTGCACGAGGTAGGAAAGTATCCAAGGCATCTAGAACTGTAACCTTGCTTCCAAGTTTGTTGTAAAGACCGGCAAATTCAAGACCGATATTTCCACCACCAAGGACTCCAAGTTTTTCAGGTAATTTGTCCAAGTTTTGGATACCTGTTGAGTCAAAGACGTTCTTGCTTGTAGCAAGTCCAGGAATTGGCAAGACGTTTGAAACAGCACCAGTGTTGATGACGATTGTTTCAGCAGTCAATTCTTGTTTTTCATCACCAGCTTGGATTTCGATGACTTTATTTGAAAGGAAGTGAGCTTCCGCATCAAAGATGTCGACGCCTGTACCAGCAACAGTCGCATAGTTTTTACCGTTGAGGCGACCAGTGATCGTGTTTTTGGTAGCAATGACTTCTTCAAAAGATAAGTTCTTCTCAGCAGCAACTAGTAAGGTTTTAGTTGGGATACAACCAATGTTGATACAAGTTCCACCGTACATAGCTTTGCTACGTTCAACGAGGGCAACTTTTTTGCCAGCTGAAGCCAATTTACCTGCTAGTGTTTTACCAGCTTTACCAAATCCGATAACGATTAAATCATAAGTTAACATTTAGAGTTCCTCCTATTCGCATTTCATTCTAGCACAAGAAAAAAACTTTTGCACAATTCTGCTACGCTTTAAAAAAGTTTATGAAATAGTAGAAATTTAATTCTCATTTTCTCAGAAAAATCGTTTACATGATATTATCGACGGATTTAACTATCTTTTGCTCTAGTCTTGTGTTATACTAGATAGGTTGCAAAGAAAACAGTACTTTTCTTTTGTGGAAAAGAAGCAACACGATTTTATATCCAGTATATGAAAATACGTCATAAAAAGAAAAGTATACACTAAGCCCTATGGGGTGGCTTCGCACCACCTTTAGAAAGAAGAATAACGTGAAATTTAATGAATTAAACTTGTCTGCTGATTTGCTAGCAGAGATTGAAAAAGCTGGTTTTGTAGAAGCCAGTCCGATCCAAGAACAAACTATTCCCTTGGCTCTAGAAGGTAAGGACGTTATCGGTCAAGCTCAGACTGGTACAGGAAAAACCGCAGCCTTTGGCTTGCCTACTCTTGAAAAAATCCGTACAGAAGAAGCGACCATCCAAGCCTTGGTCATCGCTCCAACTCGTGAACTCGCTGTCCAAAGTCAAGAAGAACTCTTCCGCTTTGGTCGTAGTAAGGGAGTCAAAGTTCGTTCAGTATATGGCGGATCGAGCATTGAAAAACAAATTAAGGCTCTTAAATCTGGTGCCCATATCGTGGTGGGAACACCTGGACGTCTTTTGGACTTGATTAAACGCAAGGCCTTGAAATTACAAGATATTGAAACTCTTATCCTTGACGAAGCCGATGAAATGCTCAACATGGGCTTCCTTGAAGATATCGAAGCTATCATCTCCCGTGTCCCTGAAAACCGTCAAACTCTACTCTTCTCAGCAACTATGCCAGATGCCATCAAACGTATTGGTGTTCAGTTTATGAAAGAACCTGAGCATGTGAAGATTGCTGCCAAGGAATTGACCACAGAATTGGTTGACCAGTACTATATCCGTGTTAAGGAACAAGAAAAATTTGACACCATGACTCGTCTCATGGATGTGGAACAGCCTGAGCTTGCTATCGTATTTGGTCGTACCAAGCGCCGTGTGGATGAATTGACTCGTGGTTTGAAAATTCGTGGCTTCCGTGCAGAAGGAATTCATGGCGACCTAGACCAAAACAAACGTCTTCGTGTCCTTCGTGACTTTAAAAACGGTAATCTTGATATTTTGGTTGCGACAGACGTTGCAGCGCGTGGTTTGGATATTTCAGGTGTGACCCATGTCTACAACTACGATATTCCACAAGATCCTGAAAGTTATGTTCACCGTATCGGTCGTACAGGTCGTGCTGGTAAGTCAGGTCAGTCTATTACTTTTGTTGCTCCAAATGAAATGGGCTACCTTCAAATCATTGAAAACTTGACTAAGAAACGCATGAAAGGTCTCAAACCTGCAAGTGCAGAAGAAGCCTTCCAAGCTAAGAAACAAGTAGCTCTCAAGAAAATCGAACGTGATTTTGCAGATGAGACTATCCGTAGTAACTTTGAGAAATTTGGCAAGGATGCTCGTAAGCTAGCTGCTGAATTTACTCCAGAAGAATTGGCAATGTATATCTTGAGTCTGACAGTCCAAGACCCAGATAGCCTTCCAGAAGTGGAGATTGCGCGTGAAAAACCACTGCCATTTAAACCATCAGGTAATGGCTTCGGTGGTAAAGCTAAGGGAGGTCGTGGAGGCCGTCGTGGGGACGACCGTCGAGACCGTGATCGCCGTGGCAATGGTCGTCGTGATGATTTCAAAAAAGGAAGTCGTGGCAATGATCGTTTTGATAAAGACAGACGTTACCGTAATAAAGACAATAAAAAACCACGCAATACTTCAAGTGAAAAGCAAACAGGCTTTGTTATTCGTAACAAGGGCGATAAATAAGAAAAAGCGGTTCAAAATGAATCGCTTTTTTTATATAAGGAGACCGAATGTGAAAAAAGATAAATAAAATTGTTGTATTATCTTTTTATAATGTTATGATACACAAAAATAGGCAGTTTGTCAATAGAAAAGGAACAATTTAATTAAAAATATTCTGGTTTTTAAAAATTGCAAGTCAATAAGGAATTTTCAGATAATTATTGAAAAAGAGACGTTTTTATGTTATAATGATAGCGATTAAATTCGAGGTGAAAAATGGCACATTTATTAGAAAAAACAAGAAAGATTACATCAATTTTGAAGCGCTCAGAGGAGCAGTTGCAGGATGAGCTGCCTTACAACGCTATTACGCGTCAGTTAGCGGATATTATTCATTGCAATGCCTGCATTATCAATAGTAAGGGACGTCTGCTTGGCTATTTTATGCGTTATAAAACAAATACAGATCGCGTAGAGCAATTCTTCCAAACTAAGATTTTCCCAGATGACTACGTTCAAGGGGCTAATATGATTTACGAAACAGAAGCAAATTTGCCTGTTGAGCATGATATGAGTATTTTCCCTGTTGAGAGTAGAGACGATTTTCCAGATGGCTTGACGACTATTGCACCGATTCATGTATCGGGGATTCGCCTTGGTTCTTTGATTATTTGGCGCAATGATAAAAAATTCGAAGATGAGGACTTGATTCTTGTTGAGATTGCCAGTACCGTGGTTGGGATTCAACTCCTCAACTTCCAGCGTGAAGAAGATGAGAAAAATATCCGTCGCCGTACTGCTGTTACCATGGCGGTTAATACCCTTTCTTATTCCGAACTCCGTGCTGTTTCAGCAATTTTAGGAGAATTAAATGGAAATGAAGGGCAGTTGACTGCGTCTGTGATTGCAGACCGTATTGGAATAACCCGCTCTGTGATTGTCAATGCCCTGCGTAAACTTGAATCTGCGGGAATTATCGAAAGTCGCTCGCTTGGAATGAAGGGAACCTACCTTAAGGTCTTGATTTCAGATATTTTTGAAGAAGTGAAGAAAAGAGATTACTAATGACTAAGGCTTTGATTTCGATTGACTATACGGAAGATTTTGTTGCTGATAGTGGTAAATTGACAGCAGGGGCTCCAGCTCAGGCAATTTCAGAAGCTATTGGCAAGGTGACTCGATTAGCTTTTGAACGAGGGGATTACATCTTCTTTACCATTGATGCGCACGAGGAAAATGATTATTTCCATCCAGAAAGCAAGCTGTTTCCTCCTCACAATTTGATTGGGACTAGTGGACGCAATTTATACGGAGATTTGGGAACCTTTTATCAAGAGCATGGTTCAGACAGTCGTGTCTTTTGGATGGATAAACGCCATTACTCAGCTTTTTCGGGGACTGACTTGGATATCCGTTTGAGAGAGCGCCGAGTGTCTACAGTTATCTTAACAGGTGTCTTGACGGACATCTGTGTCCTGCATACAGCTATAGATGCCTACAATCTAGGATATGATATCGAGATTGTTAAACCAGCTGTTGCTTCCATCTGGCCTGAAAATCACCAATTTGCCCTAGGTCATTTCAAAAATACACTTGGAGCTAAGTTAGTAGATGAAAATCTAAATGAACTTTCTGAGTAATTTGGTTGATGAAATGAAAAATTTTGAAAAAAAGTGTTGACAAGCATCCCAAAAGTTGATATACTAGTAAAGTAATCGACGCGGGGATGGCGGAATTGGCAGACGCGCAGGACTAAGGATCCTGTGACCGCTTTAGGTCGTGAGGGTTCAAGTCCCTCTCTCCGCATAGGATAAGAGTTAGCTTAGGCTAGCTCTTTTGTTTTTATCAGGCTTATAATATCCGTGGTGGGCAGCCCTCGCTTTCAGATAAATAATATAGTTTAAAATTTCTCCTAATTTTCTCTACTCTTTCTATTTTTTCCGAATAAATAGATAGAGTCAGTGAATCTAGTAAAACTAGATTTAATACTCTTCGAAAATCAAATTCAAACCACGTCAACGTCGCCTTGCCGTACTCAAGTACAGCCTGCAGCTAGTTTCCTAGTTTGCTCTTTGATTTTCATTGAGTATAAAACTGTGGTATAATAAAAGGAGGAAAAGGATGATTCTCAGACATCCGGGCATCAGCCCAACCAATGATTTGGTTGCTAAGAAAATTTTTAGCAATCCGGAAATTACTTGTCAATTTATTCGCGATATGCTGGACTTGCCAGCAAAAAATGTAACCATTTTGGAGGGTAGCAATATTCACGTCTTGCCTTCCCTGCCTTACTCAGCTCAGGATTTTTACACTAGTATAGACGTCTTGGCGGAGTTGGACAATGGGACCCAAGTAATCATTGAAATTCAGGTACATCATCAGAATTTTTTCATCAATCGTTTGTGGGCTTACCTATGCAGTCAGGTCAATCAAAATCTTGAAAAAATTCGCCAACGAGAAGGTGATACCCACCAGAGTTACAAACACATCGCACCAGTATACGCTATCGCAATCGTGGATAGCAATTACTTCTCAGATGATTTGGCTTTTCATAGCTTTAGCATGCGAGAGGACACTACAGGTGAGGTTTTAACTATCACAAATAATGGACAAGAAAACCATCTGGTCAAGATGGCATTCTTGGAATTAAAAAAATATAGAGAAACCAGCAAAGACAAGGTTCGCAAGCCCTGGTTGGAGTTTTTTGGGAATAAGCCCTTTACCCAGCAACCTGAGCGAGCCATCAGCCAAGCAGACCAACTGCTAGACTACAAGAGCTGGTCCGAGGAGGACAGGAAGATGTTTAGTCAACTACGTATGCGAGAAGAACAGGCATTGTTGGCACAGGACTATGCTTTGGAAACTGCTAGGGCGGAAGGCATTGAACAAGGTTTAGAACGAGGTCTTGAACGTGGGCGAGCTGAGGGTATTGAAAAAGGTTTAGAACAGGGACTGGAACGAGGTAAAGTTGAAGGAAGGGAAGAAGGAAAACTCTTTGCTTTCCTAGACATGGTTTGCCAAGATCTTCTGACTTCGGAGATTGCAAGTCAGCAGTTAGGTATGACTGCCTCTGAGTTTGAAGAACTATTGAAAGAGCATCACAAATAAGGACTAAAAAATATAGAGAAACCAGCAAAGACAAGGTTCGTAAACCGTGGTTGGAGTTTTTCGGCAACAAGCCTTTTACTCAAGAACCCGAGCGAGTCATCAGCCAAGCAGACCAACTGCTAGACTACAAGAGCTGGTCCGAGGAGGACAGGGAGATGTTTAGTGAACAACGCAGACGCGAAGAACAAGCCTTGCTAGCGCAGGACTATGCCTTGGAAACAGCTAGGGCGGAAGGTCTTGAACAGGGATTGGAACGTGGTCTTGAGCGTGGGAAAGTTGAAGGAAGGGAAGAAGGGAAACTTTTTGCCTTCTTAGACATGGTTCGCCAACATGTCTTAACTTCCGAATTTGCAAGTCAGCAGTTGGGCATGACAGTCTCTGAGTTTGAAGCGTTGATGAAAGACCATCATAAATAAGATCTAACAAATGCAGAGAAACCAGCAAAGACAAGGTTCGCAAGCCGTGGTTGGAGTTTTTCGGCAACAAGCCCTTTACTCAAGAACCTGAGCGAGCCATCAGCCAAGCAGACCAACTGCTAGACTACAAGAGCTGGTCCGAGGAGGACAGGAAAATATTTAGTCAATTACGTATGCGCGAAGAACAAGCATTGTTGGCACAGGACTATGCCTTGGAACAAGCTGAAGAAAGAGGATTAGAACGTGGTATTGAACAGGGACTGGAGCGTGGGAAAGTTGAAGGAAGGGAAGAAGGGAAACTTTTTGCCTTCCTAGATATGGTGCGACAACATGTTCTAACTTCTGAAGTTGCGAGTGAGCAATTAGGCATGACTGTGGCTGAGTTTGAAGCGTTGCTGAAAGACTATCATAAATAAGATCTAACAAATACAGAGAAACCAGCAAGGATAGCGTTCGCAAGCCGTGGTTGGAGTTTTTCGGGAATAATTCTTTTAACCAATAATAAGCTTTCAACAATCCGCTGTCTATAAAATGTAAGGATAGGCAGTCTACTATACTTAAAATAAAATAATGACAGATTTTTCCTAAGTAAAAGGTGAAATCTGTTTTTTTTATTTATATTAAATTTTATAGTTTATCTATTCGGAATATAAGTATGTTAACAATTGCATATATATATATAATCCTTTAAAAATGTCCATAAATACGATTGCTGTAGTATTTTTGTTTTAAATAAACTTTATGTAAATGCTTGCTTTTGCATTGTGAAAGTATTAATATAATGTTGAGATATTATGTTTCAAAGCGTGTTAGCTAATCAGTTGAAACAAGGAAAGGATATGCTTATGTTTGGTAAAAAGCGTAACGACAATGGTGAAAAAGTTTACCGTTATTCTATAAGAAAGTACCATTTTGGGGCTGCGAGTGTAGCGATTGCAGCGCTCGTCTTTTTTGCGAATGGAGTAGCTAAGGCAGATATGGCCGTCTCTCCTGCAACAGCCAATACTGAAAAAGTAGGGGTTGCTGTTACTGGTTTGACTGAGGGAGTTCCACCTACAGAGGGACATTCAGAGAAATCACAGGAAGTAGGAACTGAGAAAGATGTAGTTGCTAATAAATCGGTGGATAAGTCTGCTCTTAATCAGGCTCTTAGTGACCTTCAAGCAGAGATTGCTAAGATAGATAATGGGAAGTTGTCAAGCCTAGCTAGTCAAATTGCCCAATTAACCGAGGAAAGCAAACGTTTGTCTGGAGATGAAAATGCATCTGAAGAAGCAGTTGCAACCTTAGTAAGTCGAGTTCAAGCTATGGCAGAGCAAGTACGTCAACTCCAGTCTAAGGACGATAATAAGCCTGATAAAGAAGCTGGCGCTATTTCTAAGGAAAATAAAGAAGTCTTGAATGCTACACGGACTAGCGAAGAGAAATTAGATGGGAATCTCACTTTAGATAAGCCTGCAAAAGTAATAGAAGGTTCCACAGTTAGTTCTAAAATTCAAGATGAAAAAGAGCTTAAAAGGACTGATGAAATTGTGCCTCCTGTTGAAGGAGCTGAAAATGGCAGAAATTCTGAAAATGCTGGTAAAGAAGAGGGAACTGTAACCAAGAAAGATAAACTGGAAGCGCTATCTGGTTATTTAGTTCGCTACTTAGATGTCGCTAGAAAAATTGAACGCCCTGAGACCAAAAAACTTTTGGAAGGAGTAGAAGAAGTTGTTAAATCAATTGAAGCTAGTGTATTACAACCTCAGTTAACACCAGCTGAAATTGAAGAACTCCTTAAAAAAGGAAAACAAGCGGAGAGAAAACTTGCCTTAGCCGTTACTCGTGAAAACTCAGGGAAACGAGATGTACTAAACTGGACTAGAATGGCGGAAGGTAGTGATTTTAGAACTAATCCGACTGGGCTTGATACAAAAAGGGCGTATATTGTTCAAAATGGTGATGCTTCAGGCTTGCCTGCTGAGACTTATTTGTATGCGATGAGAAGAGGTTTAGGAGATAAAAGAGCTAAAGCTAGTAATTTAGTGAGTGTTCGTGAGGCTTATGATGAGGCTAAGGTTTCTGTTGAAGATAAAGGGAATGGTAATTATCGATGGACTATTACCTTTAATAGCAAGTATCAGGGGCATAAGAATGCTTTTTATTGGTTTACTTTACCTAAAAATCATGAAATTACAAATATATTGGGAATTACAAAGACGACGAGTTCGGGGTCTAGTTCATCAAGAGGAGGTTTTAATTTTAATGAAGAATGGACAACTAAAATTAAAGAGCTGATAGGAAATGATAAAAAAGCTGTTCATGGACCAGCTAGTGGGGGGTATGATTTTAATACAGCTTTTAGAAGCTTGAAAGATGTCACTAATTCAACTCTTATTCCTAAATTAGGAGGGGAAGAACGGGTTGAGAATGATGATCCAGTGAATTCTCGTAATGCGTCTGGTTACTATTATTTGGGGCCTCTTGCCAATCGATTTAATGGTATAGATTGGGGTACGGAAGTTCCAACTGCTGTACGGGACAAAGCTGCTAGGAATATGGAGGGGTTACATGAAAATACTGGAAGATTGTATCACTTTACTCATGATGCTGGGAAATTGACATTTACGTATGAAACCCATACAGATTATAAATATGCTCCTCTTTATTATGCTGCTGGTATGAGAACAATAGAAGATAACTCTGCAAAGCAATACTTCATGGCGAGAGGGTTACAAGAAAAGCCGACTGCACCGACAGTTAACACTAATAATGAAGGCGCTGTGACAGTAACTCCTTATTCTGATTCTGCTCAAAATAAAAACGTGGATAAGGTAGAACTTTCTTATGTAGATAAAAATAATAATAGCAAAAAGGTGACCCTAATACGTGATGCTCGAAATGGAACATGGACTAGTAGTGGGGATGGTGCGGATGGAATTCAAATCAATGGAAATTCATTCTCAGTAAAAGCAGGATATGCTAAACCTGGAAGCGAAGTTAGCGCAATATCTAGCTTTGGGAATAGTGATGCTAGTGAAAGAAGTAGAGTGACTGTGCCAACGGACACACAACCTCCTGTAGTTAAAATCAGAACGGGACAAAGTACTACAAAACTCCCAGAAACTAGCCCGTCAGATGCTATCTATACAGTTACCCAAGGTCAACCATTTGCTCCAAACCTAGAAGCATTTGATAATACAGGGAAAATTACTAAGTTTGAGCTTGGAGGAGATCTTCCAACAGGAGTTCGATTGACTAATGCGACTAATTTATCGACAAGTACTTTTGATGAAAGTAACCCATATCGCCCTACATTTACAGGTGATGTTCCTAATGATTTTACTCCTGGATCATATACACGTACTATCACGGTGAATGATGGGAAAACAGGTGATAAAACCTATTATTTCAAATACAAAGTCCTGCCAAAAGCACCAACAATTACAACAGAAGCAAAATACAAGGGGGCTTTGGTTTCAACAGATCGTAGCATTTCAGGAACGGGTCATCCAGGTGCGACGATTACAGTGACATTACAAGATGGTACGACTACTGGTACAGCAACTGTTGGGCAAAATGGTCAGTGGACTTATAGCTTAAAAGATTCTGAAATGTTGACGCAAAATGACAAACAAGACGCGACTACAAAATCTGAGAATCCAGTCAAAATTAAACAATCCTTGAACGGAGCGGAATCAGCTGAAACGAGAGTTAACGTCAAATTAGCTCGAGCAATCTCTATTGATACGCCAGTTCAAGCGGGACGCGATATTACTGTTAAAATCCCTCATGATGCTGGGTTATTCTATGTGCAGGTTATTCATGGCAATAATCAAACATATGAGTACGCTGTTAGAAAAAATGGAAATACCTGGGCAATAACAGACCGAGACAAAGCTAATATAACAGAGTTAAGAGTAGCTAATGGTGCCAATGTGTCTGAAAAAATATTGACTTTCCATATTAAAGATGCGAAAAACAATATTCCATATAAAATTCCTGCTGGAGATCAAAAAATAAAATTCCGTGTGCATTATGATAACGCACCAAGTAATAATAACCCAGCTGACCCAGCTGAAGAAAATGGAGGATGGGTAACTGCAAGTCCAGCAACAAATACAAATCCAACTATCACAGTTAAAGCGCCAAACACTCGTAATTATACAGTGGACGGAAGCTTAACGATGGCAGGATTGAAAAATCTTGTAACAGTAGCAGATACAGAAGATGATGCTGATAAGACAGTAGGGAATAGAGTTGGTGATAATTTCACGTTGACTGTGAAACAAGGGGCTAACGTAGTAGATTTATCGAATAATAAATACCTTAAAAAAGGTACTTATACATTAACGTATACAACAACAGATGCTGCAGGAGCAACAATCACAAAAGAACATACCATTACAGTAAACTATGCAGCTGCAGCAAAACCTACTATCAACTTAATACAAGGTGAATCATTAACAGAGGCTGAAAAACGTAGCTTACTGCAATTGCAAGATGGAACTAGTAAGATAGATGTTCCTAGTGATGCAAGAGTTGATGTTACATTAGATACATCTAGTGAATCAAACGGAAGAACAGCATCAGCAACTGTTGTGTTTGCGGATAATACAAGAACAGCTCCGATTAATATTAATTATAAAGTTTACAAGAAATTTGAAACAGTAACCAAAGTGTATGATTTTGCAGGCGTAGATCGTAATGATAGCCCGTCATCTTATTATCTAAATCCAGGAGGACTTCCAGGTGGAATGAGCTGGGTATTTAAGAAAGGTAACGGAACACTAGGAACTGCAGATAATAATAAATTAAAAGAAAGTCTAAATGCTGATGGAGTTGGAACAACTACTTATAACTTTGGAGCTAAGTATCCAATAGGTAGATTTACAGATAGTCCAAGTGATGCAGAAAAACTTTCTTATACACCAACCTTTACACATGAAGTTTTTGATGTAGGGGCTAATCCAACAAAAGTTGTGGCAAATCATGGAGTAAGTCTAAATGCCGCTCAAGCAGAATCTGCTGTAGTGAAAACATCTACTTCACCAACGCTTCCTGCAGGAACAACTTATGAATGGGTGAAAAGTGCAACTGATGCTACTGTGCTAACTGATGCAGAGAAAAATGTAACAGAGTTTGGAGAAATTACACGCTATGTAAAAGTAACATTACCAAAAGTGTCTGAAACAGGTCCGAGTGCCAACCAAGTTCAACCGTACAAAATCATTCCTGTGACGCTTAAAGTGAATGAAACAGTTAAACCAGTTGTAAAACTAGTTGGTGACGACGGTCGAGATATTACCTTAACAGAAGGAACCCCTGATGCAAACTTACCGAAAGTAACGGTATATCGTGGTGAAAAAGCGAATGTTACGATAAAAGCTTCAGATAATACGGGTAAGATTAAAGAACTTCGTGGAAATGGAATGCCAAATGGTATATGGTTTAATAAAAATCCGAATGCAGATAGAGAGGATTGGTTATCTAGTGATACTGCTACGGAAGCTAATCCGCTAAGTCATACGATTACAGGTGTCGTAGAAACACAAAATGGACTTGGTGATAGAATTGTTACGTTAACAGTTTCTGACAAAACGACTCCAACCAATACTACAACTGTTAAGTTCAAAATGGTTGTGAAGGAACAAAAAGAAAAATATGATCCAACAACACCAACAAATGCAGTAAGCTTCAACAATTTAGGAAGCAATATTCCAGCAGCGGATGCTAATAAAATCACTGATCAAGTAAGTGTACCAGATTTATCTAAAGAAGCGCAAGATGCTGGTGGAGTGACTAAGAGACTCAAGGATAATGGAACTATAAAAACAGTAGCTGGTAAGAAAGTTGTGACTGTAACGGTGACTTATCCAGACCATTCTACAGATGAAGTGAATGTACCTGTTGCACAAAACTATAATGTAGTAGCACGACCTATCATTAACTTGAAACAAGGTGAAACCTTGTCTGATGCAGATAAACGCAGCCTAGTACAATTACAAGATGGTGAGAATAAGGTAGACATTCCGAGTGATGCGAATGTTAGTTTGACTTTGGATACAAACAAATCTGCG
Organism: Streptococcus sp. 5346; assembly: GCF_013277455.1. GTDB lineage: Bacteria > Bacillota > Bacilli > Lactobacillales > Streptococcaceae > Streptococcus. The sequence continues at coordinate 3,715 of NZ_VMMY01000016.1, read as the reverse complement.
ACTGATGGTAAGGTTGTTACTAAAACTGCAACAGCAAGGGTAACATTTGCAGATACAACTGTTAGAACAGTTACTGTGAATTACAAAGTTTTAAGTACATTCCCGATTGCTCATACGATTTATGATTTTGCAGGAGTAAGCCATGGAAGTGATCATTCTGGTTATTATGTTAATAACGGACGTAACATTCCTGATAATATGTCCTGGGTTTACAAAAAAGAAAACGGCACTGAAAAATCTGGAACAGAATTTACAAATGAACTTGCGAAAGATACAGTAGGCTCAACTACTTACACATTCACTGGTAAGTATAATTATGGGCGATTTACAAATAGTCCAACTGATGCAGAGAAGTTAAGACATGAGGGTACTCTTGTTCATAAAGTGTTTGATATAGCCGCTAATACAGCAAAATTGACAATTGCTAAGGGTCATCAATTGACAGCTGCACAAGCTAAAGATGCGGTTATGAAGGCGCAAGGGTCAGATGATTTACCAACTGGTACAACTTATGAATGGGTAGAAAGTACAGATACAAATACCCCAGGGGTAAGAACCTATAAAGTGAAAGTGACCCTACCACCATCACAAACTGGCAGTGACCAACCAACCGCAACACAAGTAAAACCGTCTAAAACAATTAATGTGACTGTTAATGTCAAACCAACAGCTCCAACGGTAACTCCAGCAACTAACGGTGATGTTACAGTAACTCCAGCGAATGAAACAAATGTCAATAAAGTGGAAGTGACATACACTCCAGCGGACACAAATCGATTAGAAGATAATGGAAATGTCGCAAAAACTACGCATACAGCTACAAGGATTGTTGCTAGTAAGGGAGCTAACAATAAATGGACGATTACAGAAGGTGATAAAGTCGGCGTTACTATAAATGGCGATACAGGTGCAATTACACTGAAAGACCATATCGTTAAGGATGGAACAAGTGTGAGTTCAACTGATTCGGCACAAGATGTTTCAAGTAGTAGCAGTCAAGCGAATGCTAATAATGGTGAACAAGATAAGCCGACAATTGGTTTAAACAATACGCTTGTAGAAGTAGGAAAAGCGTTTGACCTTTCTCTTGATTTATCAGACGGAACTGGTGTAGGTGTAGACGAAGGAAATATCAAAGTTACAAACTTGCCAAATGGTCTAACTTACGATTCAGCAACAAAATCAATAAAAGGAACACTAAGTTCAGCCGCTAAACATGATGTTACAGTAAGAGTCCTAGATAAGAATGGGAATAAAGCTGAGAAAATAATCTCTATAGCTGCTGTGAAAGCTAAGCCGATTTATGCGATTAAAGACGGAACAATCGACAATGTAGACACTCCAAGTAACTTTGTGGAAATGCCTAAAGGGGTTACTTTAACTGCAGCATGGAAAGATGGCAACAAACCAACAACAGCGGCAGTGGGGAATACGACTAAAACTGTGATGGTTAGTGCGAATGGTTATACTTCGACAGAAGTAGATGTTCCGGTGACGGTATATCCAAAAGTAACACTTCGCAAGGTAGGCGGCGAAGAAGTGACAGAATACCACGAGATTGTAGGTAAAGCTTTGACGTCGGCTATATGGGGAACTCAAGGTAGAACAACAACTGTTAAACCGGACTTTTATGTAGAGTTTGAAGGTGGAAATAAACCAGAGGGTACAACTATTACATTTAAAGATGGAAATCCAGCTAGTCCAAGTACAACAGCAGGTACAAGTTCTCAAACAATTGTTGTAACTTATCCAAATGGAGCAGGAACTGTTGAGAAAACAGTTACGTTCAAGACTTATGGTAATGAAGTAAATTATCCAGTAGGTAAAGATTATTTTGAAACAGAAGTAGGTAGTAAGTTTGAGAAGAAGGATGCTGGAGATTATGTAAAACCAAGTAGTGATCTAGCAAATCCAACAGGAACTGCTATCGCTTGGCATGATGGACGTCGTCAAGATAATCCAGTAGATAAACCTCAGGCGACAATAGGTATACGTGAAGAAAATATTAACATTTGGTATACGACTCCTATAGCTAGATTGCGTGGTGATGATACTTTTAACTACACGCATCAAGACCTTAAAGTTCATTTAGCTGTCAAACCACAAGCACCGACGTTGACTGCAAATCAATTCCAAGGTAAAGCAGGAACTAAACCTGAGATTACAGTAAGCAATTTACCAACAGCTAATCAGTTAACGGAAGGATCAACTGTAAAAGTACAGTTGAAAGATGCAGATGGTAATGTAGTCGCAGAAAAAACTGTAACAGAAAGAACAGGAAGTACAACGTTTACTGAAGCTGACTACAACAAACCTGTGACTTTAGGTCAACGATTGACAGCTAATGTAGTGGTTTCTGGAACCTATCAAAAAACAGAAAAAACTGCTACTGGTACTAGACAAGTTGCTACTAAGTATGACTTGGTTTCTAATAATAGTAATGATGACCAAGTCACTCCTCAAAAACCAACTTTTGACGCAACTGCGGTCACTTCAACTAGTCGTACACTAAGTGGTACATTAGGTGGATTTAACGCTCCTAATAAAGTAGTTAAAGTTCATTTGAACGATGAAAAGAATACTGTTCTATCTAGTGAAAATAATGGCGGAGTAACCATTAACAATGATGGAACTTGGACAGCTACGATTCCTGCTACTGTAAAACTTCGTCAATCAGTTGCTAAGAATGGAGAAACTACAACACCGCCAGCGATTACAGTGGAGAATACAGTCACAGGTGGAACAGTTTCAACTACAAGTGATAATAAAGAAGTCTCAATGGGTTCTTACTCTGTAACACCTACAATTGCGGGTAGCAAGCATATCGATATTACAGTACCGCATGATGCTAAACGAGTTGAATTACGATTCCATAACAATCAAGAAACTGGGGATAAAGCAAATAGTATCACTCTTGTACGTGGCGCAGATGGTACTTGGCACACAGATGCAACTCGTGCTGATAATACAACGGTGACAGATGCTTCTGGATATGTCGGAAGAATTAGTTCTAGCGCAAGCAAGACTAATCCAGCAGAAAGTATTATTACTATTCCTCTTAATGAAGAAAGTAACGGCAAGAAACTTCACATTAGAGAAGAAGCTGCTAGCGGAGATAATACAGCAACCTACGGCAAAGGACTAGGTTTGCGTGTAGAATATCAACCAGAAGCAGGACAAGATCCAACGGCTGCTGGAAACTGGAAAGTCGCTAGTGTTACGAATACAGCACCTACTATCAAAGTAAAAGGTGACACAGGAAAAGATGCAACTCATAGAAAAGTCTATGATTCTGGAACAAGGTTGACAGCCGACTTGTTAAAAGAATTAGTGACAGTAACAGATGCAGAAGATGGACGTGCTACTGAAAGTGAAAAACCATACGGAACAGGAAATGTTAAGGTTGTATCTGGATTACCTACAGCAACAGGAGCAACTCCAGCTGGATTATACGAAGTAACTCTCGCAGCGGTAGATAGCCAAGATAAAGAAGGCACTGCGGTTAAAGTATACGTAGCTGTTAAAGAAGCAACTCCAACAGCCCCAACCGTAGAACAATGGCAAAACGGTAACTTGAAAGTGACTCCAGATACGACAAATGGAGGCGATCGCATCGAGATTCCGTTGACAGAAGGCGGACCAGTTGTTGTCAAGAAAGGGGACAATGGCACTTGGACTGTAGAGGGTAACCATCCAGGCGTGAAGGTTACAGGCG
>NZ_VMMY01000015.1:0-103693 GCF_013277455.1 Streptococcus sp. 5346 | reverse complement strand
TCCTACCGATAACAATTTATTATCGCTAGTATATCATAAAAATTACTATTTCACTAATTTTAGAGTGGATGATAAAGAAATAAAAAAGAATGTTCCAAAGCTATGAAAATATGTAAGGAATATAATGATAGTGACACAATAGAGAAATTAAACAAGACCTTTAAATCAGATTTTATCATTTAATTGGTTAGAAGGATTCGTCTTTAAAATAAAATTAGACAGAAAATGAGATAAAATCAAAAAGGATAGCCTCTCTGTGATGAGATGTTATCCTTTTTGATTTTAAAATTATTGCAAATTAACCTTGTTTCTCAAGATGTAGTAGGTTCCGAGGTAAAAGATAGCTATGAAAATGAGTTCTTCAACAATGGCTATACCTGCTCCCATATAGAAATGGTCATTGAGTCCTACAAGTGAATTGACATAGAAATTAGAACTAAGATTGAAGAAAAGCTCAATAAATCCAATGACGATTTGGATACCGATATAAGCTACAATGGCTAGTGCGGTACGGTATTCATTGAAAAGTTGTCCGATGGAAATAGCCAAGTAGATGCAGAGGATGCTGGAAATGGTATTTAGTAGGAAGGATACCCCCATAAGAGAGAGTTGAGGAAGGAATGTTCCTACAAGTGGAATCAACTCAGAATTTGATATCCATTCTGGAACCGTTATGGTAACAATAATAAAAGCGCTTAGAGCTAGTACAGTGGAGCTAAGGATAGACCAAATGAAGGCTCCAACTAATTTGGCTGTGATGATATGGTGTTCAGAAACTGGCAAGGTCAAAGTCAGATAGCCTTGTCGGTCATAGACACTACCTTTGAATCGTTTAATAATCAAGAAAATGGTTGAAATCCCAAGTGTAATCATCAATCCACCAAAGACGAGAGCCAGAAAGAAAAGTAAGACAGGTTGGCTATCTTTGAAAGATACATAATTATAGTAGTGTCCTTGCATTCCTATGAGAACGGAAAGAACTAGCACGGCGGCGTAAAGAGCTAAATACCACTTGTTAACATTTTTAAATTCGTAGCGAACTAAATTCCAAAACATAATAATCTCCTTTGCTTAGGCCTTAAATTCCTGACGGAAGAGTTGGTCAATGGATTCACCTGACTCATAGCGAATATCATCTACATTTCCTTGACGGACGACTTTTCCGTCTTTGAGGAAGATAATTTCATCCAAGATTGGCTCGATATCAGAAATCAAGTGGGTAGAAATCAAAACGGTAGAAGTTGGGGAGTAGTTGTTGATAATAGTATTGAGGATATACTCACGGGCTGCTGGATCCACTCCACCAATGGGTTCGTCCAGAACATAGAGACGAGCATCACGGCTCATAACCAAAATCAGTTGTACCTTTTCCTTGTTTCCTTTTGATAATTTCTTGAGACGACTATTTTCATCAATGCCCAGGTCTGCAAGTAGATGATGGGCGCGTTCAAGATTGAAATCTTTATAGAAGGTCTTAAAGTAGGTTAGGGCTTCTTTGACCTTCATTTGCTCATTGAGATAGGTCGTATCAGGTAAATAAGCTACGATAGCCTTGGTTGCTGGGCTTGGGTCCATGTCGTTGATGAGGACACGTCCTTGATCTGGTTGTAAGAGGCCATTGATTAGTTTAATCAGTGTTGTTTTTCCTGAGCCGTTTGGCCCAAGGAGACCAACGATTTTTCCAGCTGGGATGTCAAGGGAAACATTTTCAAGGGCTGGTGTTGCTCCATAAGATTTGGATACATTTTCAAATGCTAGTAATGACATAGGCTTAAACTCCTTTAATATAATCGCCGACTACGCTTGGTAGTTCTTCTTTTTCATAGCCAAAATGGGTCATGGAGGAAACGAAGTGTTCCAATTCTTCTTCTGATAATTGTTTGCGCGATTGGGCGATTAGCTCCTTATCTTCAGTCACAAATCGTCCAGTTGTTCGCTTGCTGTAGACAAATCCTTCTCGTTCAAGGTCTGACAAGGCTCTTTGGATGGTGTTGGGATTGACACCAGCCTCGCTAGCTAGCTCTCGCACGGTTGGAAGTTGTTGATTGGCTTCCAGTGTATGGGAAACAATCTGAAGCTTGATTTTCTCCATAATCTGTAAATAGATGGGTTTTTTGTTGTCAAATGTCCAGGACATCTTGGTCTCCTTTCTTTTATCCTTTTGTCTTAATTAAATAATACAACAAAACAAAAAACTTGTCAAGCAAAAAGAAGAATTGTTTTGGGAATCGCTTAAAAAATGGTATAATGAAAAGAAAACGATAAGGAGGGAAAGGATGCGTTGTCCAAAATGTGGGGCTACCAAGTCAAGTGTTATCGATAGTCGCCAAGCAGAAGAAGGGAACACTATTCGTAGAAGACGTGAGTGCGATGAATGCCAACACCGTTTTACAACCTACGAACGAGTAGAAGAAAGAACCTTGGTGGTTGTTAAAAAAGATGGCACACGGGAACAATTCTCCAGAGATAAAATCTTTAATGGGATTATCCGCTCAGCCCAGAAACGTCCTGTGTCAAGTGATGAAATCAACATGGTAGTCAATCGTATCGAACAGAAACTCCGTGGTCGAAATGAAAATGAAATTCAAAGTGAGGACATTGGTTCACTCGTCATGGAGGAGTTGGCTGAGTTAGATGAGATTACCTATGTACGTTTTGCCAGTGTCTATCGTAGTTTTAAGGATGTCAGTGAGTTAGAGAGCCTGCTCCAACAAATCACCCAGTCCTCTAAGAAGAAAAAGGAAAGATAAATGAAGCCAATTGACCGTTTTTCTTATCTAAAGAATAATCGGGTGTCGCAAGATACCTCATCTCTGGTACAGTGCTACCTCCCGATTATCGGTCAGGAGGCGCTGAGCCTTTATCTTTATACGATTAGTTTTTGGGATAATGGTAGAAAGGAATACCTTTTTTCAAGTATTCTCAATCATCTCAACTTTGGGATGGACAGACTCTTAAAATCCTTGAAAATCCTATCTGCTTTTAATCTCTTGACCCTCTATCAAAAGGGGGATGTTTATCAGATAGTTATCCATGCTCCTCTTTCAAGTCAAGATTTCTTGGAGCATCCTGTTTATCGCAGACTTTTGGAGAAAAAGATTGGTGATGCAGCTGTGGAGGATTTGAAAGTTGAGAGTGCTGAGGGAGAAGAAATATCTGTCTCACTCAATCAAGTCTTTCCAGATTTGGCAGAGCTGGGAAGTCAAGAAGACCTTGGTCTCAAGAAGAAAGTGGCCAACGATTTTGACTTGGACCATTTTCGTCAGCTCATGGCTCGAGATGGACTTCGCTTTGCGGATGAGCAGTCCGATGTCTTGAACCTCTTTGCCATTGCCGAGGAGAAGAAATGGACTTGGTTTGAAACCTATCAATTGGCTAAGTCAACAGCTGTTTCCCAGGTCGTTTCAACCAATCGTATGCGGGAAAAAATTGCTCAAAAACCTATTTCCTCTGACTTTAGTCCTAAGGAAATGATCATTATCAAAGAAGCCAAAAGTAAAACGGCCTTGCAGTTCTTGGCAGAAATCAAGCAAACTCGTAAGGGAAACATTATCCAAACAGAAAGAGAAGTCTTGCAACAGATGGCTGGCTTGGGCTTGCTGGACGAAGTCATCAATATCATTCTCTTGTTGACCTTTAATAAGGTCGATTCGGCAAACATCAATGAGAAATATGCCATGAAGGTAGCCAATGATTACGCCTATCAAAAGATTCATTCGGCAGAAGAGGCAGTCTTGCGCATCCGTGAGAGAGGACAGAAGAGTCAGGCTCAAAAGACTAGTAAACCCGGTCCTGCCAAGTCCAATGTACCCAAGTGGAGCAATCCAGATTATAAAAATGAAACCAGTGAGGAAACTCGTCTGGAACTAGAACGTAAGAAACAAGAACTATTAGCTCGATTAGAAAAAGGAGGAGATTAGATGGAAAGTGTCGGAGACGTACTCAAACGTCAACCTAGCCGTTTTCACTATCAAGACTTGGTCCAGAAAATCATGAAGGACCCTGATGTTGCGGCCTTTATCCAGCAAGAATCCCTGACTCCAGAGGAATTAAATCGCAGTATCTCCAAGTTTAATCAGTACATCACCGAGCGCGATAAGTTTCTCCGTGGTGATACGGATTATATTGCCAAAGGCTACAAGCCGATTTTGGTTATGAATCATGGCTATGCGGACGTTTCTTATGAAGAAACTCCGGAACTAATCGCGGCGGAAAAAGAAGCGGCTATTAAGAACCGTCTCAAGTTAATCAATCTGCCAGCCAGTCTCAAGAAAGCTAGTTTGGCTCAAGTTGATTTGGATGATTTGGGTCGTTTGCCAGTTTTTGAAAAGCTATTAGCCTTCGTGGAGCAATATCCAGCTATTCGAAAAGGTCTTTACTTGTATGGAGACTTTGGTGTGGGTAAAAGTTTCATGGTGGCTGCCTTAGCCCATGATTTATCAGAAAAACGTGGTGTTTCATCCACTCTCCTCCACTATCCTAGCTTTGTCATCGATGTCAAAAATGCTATCGGTGATGGCAATGTTAAGACCTTGGTAGATGAGCTTAAGCTTTCTGAAGTCCTGATTTTAGATGATATTGGTGCCGAGCAATCAACAGCTTGGGTGCGTGACGAAATCCTGCAAGTCATTCTCCAATATCGGATGCAGGAAAATTTACCGACCTTTTTCACCTCCAACTTCAACTTTGAAGAATTGGAGCAGCATTTCGCTAAAGGGAAACATGGAAATGACGAAACCTGGGAAGCCAGACGCGTCATGGAACGCATCCGTTATTTGGCTGAGGAGACTCGTTTAGAAGGAGTGAACCGCCGATGACAGAAACGATTAAACTGATGAAAGCCCATAAGTCTGTGCGAAGATTTAAGGAGCAAGTCATCCCTCAGGAAGACTTGACTGAAATCCTGACAGCAGCCCAGATGGCCTCGTCTTGGAAGAATTTCCAATCCTACTCTGTGATTGTGGTACGAAGTCAAGAGAAGAAAGATGCCTTGTATGAATTGCTACCTCAAGAAGCCATTCGCCAGTCAGCTGTTTTTCTTCTCTTTGTCGGAGATTTGAACCGTGCAGAAAAGGGAGCACGACTCCATACCGACACCTTCCAACCTCAAGGTGTAGAAGGCCTCTTGATTAGTTCAGTCGATGCGGCCCTTGCTGGTCAAAATGCCTTGCTGGCAGCTGAAAGCTTGGGCTATGGTGGTGTCATTATTGGCTTGGTGCGTTACAAGTCAGAAGAAGTAGCAGAGCTTTTTAACCTGCCTGACTACACCTATCCTGTCTTTGGGATGGCACTAGGTTTACCAAATGAAGAACATGAAGTCAAACCTCGCTTGCCATTGCATCAAGTGGTGTTTGAGGAAGAATACCAAGAGCAGCCAAATGAGGCAATCGAAGCTTATGACCGTGTACAGGCAGACTATGCTGGAGCGCGTGCAACCACAAGCTGGAGTCAGCGCCTAGCAGAACAGTTTGGTCAAGCTGAACCAAGCTCAACTAGAAAAAATCTTGAACAGAAGAAGTTATTGTAGAAAGTGAGAAATTATGGCCCTACCAACTATTGCCATTGTAGGACGTCCCAATGTTGGGAAATCAACCCTATTTAATCGGATCGCTGGTGAGCGAATCTCCATTGTAGAAGATGTCGAAGGAGTGACACGTGACCGTATTTATGCAACGGGTGAGTGGCTCAATCGTTCCTTTAGCATGATTGATACAGGAGGAATCGATGATGTCGATGCTCCTTTCATGGAACAAATCAAGCACCAGGCAGAAATTGCCATGGAAGAAGCAGATGTTATCGTCTTTGTCGTGTCTGGTAAGGAAGGAATTACCGATGCGGACGAATACGTAGCCCGTAAGCTTTATAAGACCCACAAACCAGTTATCCTCGCAGTTAACAAGGTGGACAACCCTGAAATGCGAAATGATATCTATGATTTCTATGCCCTCGGTTTGGGTGAACCACTGCCAATCTCATCTGTCCATGGTATCGGTACAGGGGATGTGCTAGATGCCATCGTAGAAAATCTTCCAAATGAATATGAAGAAGAAAATCCAGATGTGATTAAGTTTAGCTTGATTGGTCGTCCCAACGTCGGAAAATCAAGCTTGATTAACGCTATCTTGGGAGAAGATCGTGTCATTGCTAGTCCAGTTGCTGGAACAACTCGTGACGCCATTGATACCCACTTTACAGATACAGATGGTCAAGAGTTTACCATGATTGATACGGCTGGTATGCGTAAGTCTGGTAAGGTTTATGAAAATACCGAGAAATACTCTGTCATGCGCGCCATGCGTGCTATTGACCGTTCAGATGTGGTCTTAATGGTCATCAATGCGGAAGAAGGCATTCGTGAATACGATAAGCGTATCGCAGGATTTGCCCATGAAGCTGGTAAAGGAATGATTATCGTGGTCAACAAGTGGGATACACTTGAAAAAGACAACCATACCATGAAAAACTGGGAAGAAGATATCCGTGAGCAGTTCCAATACCTGCCTTACGCACTGATTATCTTTGTATCAGCTTTGACCAAGCAACGCCTCCACAAACTTCCTGAGATGATTAAGCAAATCAGTGAAAGTCAAAATACACGTATTCCATCAGCTATCTTGAACGATGTGATTATGGATGCTATTGCCATCAACCCAACACCGACAGACAAAGGAAAACGCCTCAAGATTTTCTATGCGACCCAAGTGGCAACTAAACCACCAACCTTTGTCATCTTTGTCAACGAAGAAGAACTCATGCACTTTTCTTACCTACGTTTCTTGGAAAATCAAATCCGCAAGGCCTTTGTCTTTGAGGGGACTCCAATCCATCTTATCGCAAGAAAGCGTAAATAAAAAAGTAGAATCTGGAATGACATTTCCAGATTTTTTTGATATAATGAAGATAAAGAAAGCGTTGTCAAATAGAGAGGGGCTAGTGATGAAACATTTGTTTAAATTGTTAATCTTATTACCCTGGTTTTACTTTTTCAGCTGGATTGAAAATGCTAATAGAGATAGTAAATTTTTCCCAATTTTTTACTATTTTTACTGGGTTTACATCCCCCTCTATGCTCTTTTTAGCCTTGCTTGGACAGTTATTTCAGTTCGGTTTTTCAATATCGTCTTGAGAAATTTGACAGATATCAAGTTATGGGGCATTTGGTTTCTTTTTATTCTGCTAGCTATTGGTCTGAATAGGTTAACTTATTTCTGTTTCAAAAAAATGCTTCGCTTGAGACGAGAATTAGGGAAGTCTAAAGCGGGGAGACATTGATTTATATTGGTTTTTATTTGTAGGAGGTGGCTTATGGCACATCTAAAATCATTTATTTCACGCTATTCCAAGGTTTATATTGGTTTAGTTCTGTTGATCTGGCTGGCTTTCTTCTTTGTTCCTTGGGATAAACCAGTTCTGGGAATATCTATCAATCTCTTAATCATGCAGAAAGTTTTACTAGTTTTTGGAATTCTGTCGATTTTGATGGCCTTGCTGTCCAAGAAAGTCAGTCTCTTTGTTTTTGGATTGATCTGCTGTTTTTCTCTTTGGATAAATCTATTTATCCTATTTGCGATTTTGCCGATTTTTTTTGGCAATTAAAGCATCATAAAAGTCAGAGAGGTTAGCTTGGAAACTAGCCTCTTTTTCCTTTTCAAAATGGGGATTCTTCCTTGAAAATAATCAGTAATTGTGCTAAAATTAAAAGAACATTCTAAAATATTCGGAATTTAAAGTAAGGAAAAACATGGCTAATATTTTAAAAACAATTATCGAAAATGATAAAGGAGAAATCCGTCGTCTGGAAAAGATGGCTGATAAGGTTTTCAAATATGAAGACCAAATGGCTGCTTTGACAGATGACCAACTAAAAGCAAAAACAGTTGAATTTAAAGAGCGTTATCAAAATGGAGAATCACTGGATTCATTGCTTTACGAAGCATTTGCAGTTGTCCGTGAGGGTGCCAAACGTGTCCTAGGTCTCTTCCCATATAAGGTTCAGGTCATGGGTGGAATCGTTCTTCACCATGGTGACGTGCCAGAGATGCGTACAGGGGAAGGGAAAACCTTGACTGCGACCATGCCGGTATACCTCAATGCCCTCTCAGGTAAAGGGGTCCACGTAGTTACGGTTAACGAATACCTGTCCGAGCGTGACGCGACTGAGATGGGTGAATTGTACTCTTGGCTTGGTTTGTCAGTAGGGATTAACTTGGCTGCCAAATCTCCAATGGAGAAAAAAGAAGCCTATGAGTGTGATATTACTTACTCAACCAACTCAGAAATCGGATTTGACTACCTTCGTGATAACATGGTCGTTCGTGCTGAAAACATGGTACAACGTCCGCTTAACTATGCTTTGGTCGATGAGGTTGACTCTATCTTGATTGACGAGGCTCGTACACCTTTGATCGTATCAGGTGCTAACGCAGTTGAAACCAGTCAGCTCTACCACATGGCAGACCACTATGTAAAATCGTTGGACAAAGACGACTATATCATCGATGTACAGTCTAAAACTATTGGTTTGTCTGATTCAGGGATTGACAAGGCTGAAAGCTACTTCAAACTTGAAAACCTTTATGACATCGAAAACGTAGCTCTTACTCACTTTATCGATAACGCCCTTCGTGCCAACTACATCATGCTTCTCGATATTGACTATGTGGTGAGCGAAGAACAAGAAATCTTGATCGTTGACCAATTTACAGGTCGTACCATGGAAGGTCGTCGTTATTCTGATGGCTTGCACCAAGCCATTGAAGCCAAAGAAGGTGTGCCAATCCAGGATGAAACCAAGACATCTGCCTCAATCACTTACCAAAACCTTTTCCGTATGTACAAGAAATTGTCTGGTATGACGGGTACAGGTAAGACTGAGGAAGAAGAATTCCGTGAAATTTACAACATTCGTGTGATTCCAATCCCAACCAACCGTCCTGTTCAACGTATTGACCACTCAGACCTTCTTTATGCAAGTATCGAGGCTAAGTTTAAGGCAGTTGTCGAAGACGTTAAGGCTCGTTACCAAAAAGGTCAGCCTGTCTTGGTTGGTACAGTAGCGGTTGAAACAAGTGACTATATTTCTAAGAAATTGGTCGCAGCTGGCGTTCCTCACGAAGTCTTGAATGCCAAAAACCACTATAAAGAAGCTCAAATCATCATGAATGCTGGTCAACGTGGTGCTGTTACCATTGCGACTAACATGGCCGGTCGTGGTACCGATATCAAGCTTGGTGAAGGAGTTCGTGAACTTGGAGGACTTTGTGTGATTGGTACAGAACGCCATGAAAGCCGTCGTATCGATAACCAGCTTCGTGGACGTTCAGGTCGTCAAGGAGACCCAGGTGAGTCACAATTCTACCTCTCTCTTGAAGATGATTTGATGAAACGTTTTGGTTCTGAACGCTTGAAAGGCATCTTTGAACGTCTCAACATGTCTGAAGAGGCCATTGAGTCTCGTATGTTGACGCGTCAGGTTGAGGCAGCGCAAAAGCGTGTTGAAGGAAATAACTACGATACCCGTAAACAAGTCCTTCAATACGACGATGTCATGCGTGAACAACGTGAGATTATCTATGCTCAACGTTATGATGTCATCACTGCAGACCGTGACTTGGCACCTGAAATTCAGTCTATGATTAAACGCACGATTGAACGTGTCGTTGATGGTCATGCGCGTGCCAAACAAGATGAAAAACTAGAGGCAATTTTGAACTTTGCTAAGTACAACTTGCTTCCAGAAGATTCTATTACGATGGAAGACTTGTCAGGCTTGTCTGATAAGGCTATTAAGGAAGAACTCTTCCAACGTGCCTTGCAAGTTTACGATAGTCAGGTTTCAAAACTACGTGATGAAGAAGCAGTTAAAGAATTCCAAAAAGTTTTGATTCTACGAGTGGTGGATAACAAGTGGACAGATCATATCGATGCCCTCGATCAATTGCGTAACGCGGTTGGACTTCGTGGCTATGCTCAGAACAACCCTGTTGTTGAGTATCAGGCAGAAGGTTTCCGTATGTTTAATGACATGATTGGTTCGATTGAGTTTGATGTGACACGTTTGATGATGAAAGCACAAATTCATGAACAAGAAAGACCACAGGCAGAACGCCATATCAGTACAACAGCGACTCGTAATATTGCTGCCCACCAAGCAAGTATGCCAGAAGATTTGGATTTGAGCCAGATTGGACGCAATGAACTTTGCCCATGTGGTTCTGGTAAGAAGTTTAAAAACTGTCACGGAAAAAGACAATAAAATGAGATAGTTTAGATGCGGATACCTTGTGAAAAGTAAATTTTTACTTGGTATCCGTTTGCTTTATAAGGAGATGAGTTATGGTATTTACAGCAAAAAGTCCTAAAATTAATATTGAAGAAGTTCGTGCCTTATCAAAATTAGAAGGCCAAGCTTTGGAGAGAAAATCACAGCGTGATCAAGAGCTAGAAGCCATTATACGTGGAGAAGACCAGCGAATTCTTTTGGTAATCGGGCCATGCTCATCTGATAATGAAGAAGCTGTCCTTGAATACGCTAAGCGTTTGGCAGTCCTACAAGAAGAAGTGGCAGACCGTATCTTTATGGTTATGCGTGTTTATACAGCCAAACCCCGTACCAACGGAGATGGCTATAAGGGCTTGATTCACCAGCCTAACGCGACAGAGGCGCCAAGCCTCATCAATGGAATCAAAGCCGTTCGTCATCTTCACTATCGTGTTATCACGGAAACTGGTATGACAACAGCTGATGAAATGCTTTATCCTGAAAATCTTCCGCTTGTGGATGATTTGATTTCTTACATGGCAGTTGGTGCCCGTTCAGTTGAAGACCAGCAACACCGCTTTGTGGCAAGTGGAGCAGATTTCGCGACTGGTTTTAAAAATCCGACATCTGGAAATCTCAATGTTATGTTTAATGGGATTTATGCTGCTCAAAACAAGCAAAGTTTCCTTTTCCTAGGAAAAGAAGTGGAAACAACTGGGAACCCGCTTTCGCATGCCATTCTTCGTGGTGCTCTTAATGAGTATGGAAAAAATATTCCCAACTACTATTATGACAATTTAATTGACACCATTGCCCAGTATGAGAAAATGGGCTTGGAAAATCCTTTTATCATCATTGATACCAATCATGACAATTCTGGTAAGCAGTATATGGAACAAATCCGAATTGTCCGCCAGACCTTGATTAATCGTGCTTGGAATGAAAAAATCAAGCAGTTCGTTCGTGGTTTTATGATTGAGTCTTATCTGGAAGATGGTCGACAAAATGAGCCAGAAGTATTTGGCAAGTCTATCACAGACCCTTGCCTTGGCTGGGAAAATACGGAAGCCCTCGTCAGAGAAATCTACCAAACGCTAGGAGAATAAGATGGCATTTATTGAAAAAGGTCAAGAAATCGATATTGAAGCAATCAAGGCAGAAACCCAATTGTCTGCCGAAGCCTTGCGACTAAAGGAGCGTCGCGATAGAGAATTGGCAGACATTATTTCAGGAGAAGATGACCGGATCCTTTTGGTGATTGGTCCTTGCTCTTCTGATAATGAAGAGGCTGTCTTGGAATATGCCCGCCGTTTGTCCGCCTTGCAAAAGAAGGTGGCGGACAAGATTTTCATGGTTATGCGTGTTTATACTGCTAAACCGCGTACCAACGGAGACGGCTATAAAGGTTTGGTTCATCAGCCAGATACTTCTAAGGCTCCAAGCCTGATTAATGGCTTGCAGGCTGTGCGGCAGTTGCACTACCGCGTGATTACAGAGACTGGTTTGACAACGGCAGATGAGATGCTTTATCCGTCAAATCTGGTCTTGGTAGATGATTTGGTCAGCTACCATGCTGTAGGAGCTCGTTCTGTAGAAGACCAAGAGCACCGTTTTGTGGCCTCAGGGATTGATGCGCCAGTCGGAATGAAAAATCCAACCTCTGGAAATCTTGGTGTTATGTTTAATGGCATCTATGCCGCTCAAAATAAACAGACCTTCCTTTTCCATGGGCAAGAAGTTGAGACTTCAGGAAATCCCTTGGCTCACGTCATCCTTCGTGGCGCAGTTAATGAATATGGGAAAAATGAGCCTAACTTTTACTATGAAACCTTGCTAAATGCCATTGAACGCTATGAGACCATGGGGCTTGAAAATCCTTTTATCCTCATCGATACCAACCATGATAACTCAGGCAAGCAATATATGGAGCAAATTCGGATTGTTCGCCAGACCTTGCAAAATCGTGACTGGAATGAGAAGATTAAAAAGACGGTTCGAGGATTTATGATTGAATCCTATCTAGCAGATGGTCGTCAAAACCAACCAGAGGTCTTTGGTTGCTCTATTACCGATCCTTGCCTAGGTTGGGAAAATACAGAGGCCTTGGTAGAAGAAATCTATGCTACCTTAACAAAATAAGTGAAAAGGATGGAGTTGGGGAATCTCAACTCCTTTTGATGAGAATGATAGTTGGACACGGAATTGACATCGAAGAATTGGCTTCGATAGAAAGCGCAGTTACACGACATGAAGGTTTTGCCAAGCGCGTGCTGACTGCTAAGGAAATGAAACGGTTTAACAGTCTTAAAGGGCGCAGGCAAATCGAATATTTGGCAGGTCGCTGGTCGGCTAAGGAGGCCTTTTCCAAGGCTATGGGAACTGGTATTGGGAAGCTCGGTTTTCAGGATTTGGAAGTCTTGAACAATGAACGCGGGGCGCCTTATTTTAGTCAGGCACCATTTTCAGGAAAGATTTGGCTGTCTATCAGCCATACCGATCAGTTTGTGACAGCCAGTGTCATTTTGGAGGAAAATCATGAAAGCTAGTCCGCATAGACCAACCAAGGCTCTGATTCATCTGGGAGCTATTCTACAAAATATTCAGCAAATGGGGGCTCATATCCCTGAAGGAACGCTCAAGTGGGCTGTGGTCAAGGCCAATGCCTATGGTCATGGAGCTGTTACCGTTGCCAAGGCGATTCAAGATGATGTCGATGGTTTTTGCGTTTCGAATATTGATGAGGCCATTGAACTCAGACAGGCTGGACTCAGCAAACGAATCCTCATTTTAGGAGTTTCTGAAATCGAAGCTGTTTCTCTTGCTAAAGAATACGACATCACCTTGACTGTGGCTGGACTGGAGTGGGTTCAAGCACTCTTAGATAAGGAAGCGGACCTAACTGGATTGACAGTCCACCTTAAGATTGACTCAGGCATGGGACGGATTGGTTTTAGAGAGGTTCGTGAGGCTGAGCAGGCTCAAAACTTGCTTCAACAACACGGTGCCCGTGTTGAAGGAATCTTTACCCACTTTGCTACTGCTGATGAGGAATCAGATGACTATTTTAATGCCCAGTTAGAACGGTTTAAAACTATTTTAGCTAGTATGAAAGGTCTTCCAGAGCTGATACATGCTA
The DNA here is from genome assembly GCF_013277455.1 of Streptococcus sp. 5346. Lineage (GTDB taxonomy): Bacteria > Bacillota > Bacilli > Lactobacillales > Streptococcaceae > Streptococcus. Next base: position 90,296 of record NZ_VMMY01000015.1, on the reverse strand, counting down.
GCAATTCTGCAACGACTCTTTGGCATGCAGAGACTATTTTTAATGCGATCCGTATGGGAGATGCCATGTATGGTCTCAATCCTAGCGGAGAGGTTTTGAACTTACCCTATGACTTGAAACCAGCCTTGACCTTGGAATCTGCTCTGGTCCATGTCAAGACAGTTCCAGCTGGAGCTTGTATGGGCTACGGAGCTACCTATCAGGCGGATAGCGAGCAAGTCATCGCGACCGTGCCAATCGGCTATGCGGATGGTTGGACACGTGACATGCAGAATTTTTCTGTCTTGGTAGATGGCCAAGCTTGTCCAATCGTCGGCAGGGTTTCGATGGACCAAATCACCATTCGTTTGCCTAATCTTTATCCGCTCGGAACAAAGGTGACCTTGATTGGTTCTAACGGGGACAAGGAAATCACAGCAACTCAGGTAGCTGCCTACCGTGGGACTATTAACTATGAGGTGGTTTGTCTCCTCAGCGACCGCATTCCGAGAGAATATTATTAGAAAAGAAAGGAGTGGAGCATGAATCTACATCAACCCTTGCATGTCTTACCTGGTGTGGGACCAAAGTCAGCAGAGAAGTACGCCAAACTAGGAATTGAAAACTTGCAAGACCTCTTGCTCTACTTTCCTTTCCGTTATGAAGACTTCAAAACCAAGCAAGTATTGGAACTGGAAGACGGTGAAAAGGCGGTTCTTTCTGGTCAAGTCGTGACTCCTGCCAGTGTCCAGTATTATGGATTCAAGCGCAATCGCCTGCGTTTTAGCCTCAAGCAGGGAGAAGTCGTTTTTGCGGTGAATTTCTTTAACCAGCCCTATCTAGCAGACAAGATAGAGTTGGGAGCAACTCTTGCCGTCTTTGGAAAATGGGACCGTGCCAAGGCTAGTTTGACTGGGATGAAGGTCCTGGCTCAGGTGGAAGATGACCTCCAACCTGTCTATCGCTTGGCTCAGGGAATCAGTCAGGCTAGTCTGGTCAAGGTTATCAAGACGGCCTTTGATCAGGGACTGGACCTCTTGATTGAGGAAAATCTTCCCCAGTCTTTGCTGGACAAATACAAACTCATGTCCCGTTGTCAGGCTGTTCGTGCCATGCATTTCCCCAAGGATTTGGCAGAATACAAGCAGGCCCTTCGCCGTATCAAATTTGAGGAACTCTTTTATTTCCAAATGCAATTGCAGACGCTCAAGTCTGAAAATAGAGTTCAGGGAAGTGGTCTGGTTCTGAACTGGTCTCAGGAAAAGGTGACAGCTGTCAAAGAAAGCTTGCCTTTTGCCCTGACCCCAGCTCAAGAAAAAAGTTTGCAGGAAATTTTGACCGACATGAAGTCCGACCACCACATGAATCGTCTCCTACAAGGGGATGTGGGGAGCGGAAAAACAGTAGTTGCTGGCTTGGCTATGTTTGCGGCAGTGACAGCTGGTTACCAAGCAGCTCTCATGGTGCCAACAGAAATCCTCGCAGAGCAACATTTTGAGAGTTTGAAGGGGCTTTTTCCAGACTTGAAATTAGCTCTCTTGACAGGTTCTTTGAAGTCGGCAGAAAAAAGAGAAGTCTTGGACACCATTGCCAAGGGTGAGGCTGATTTGATTATCGGAACCCACGCTCTGATACAAGATGGAGTGGATTATGCTCGTCTTGGCTTGATTATCATCGATGAGCAGCACCGTTTTGGCGTGGGGCAAAGGCGTATTTTACGGGAAAAAGGCGACAACCCAGATGTCCTCATGATGACGGCGACTCCTATTCCACGGACGCTGGCTATCACAGCATTTGGAGATATGGATGTGTCCATTATTGACCAGATGCCAGCAGGACGGAAGCCTATTGTGACACGCTGGATCAAGCATGAGCAACTACCTCAGGTTTTGACTTGGTTAGAGGGGGAAATCCAAAAAGGCTCTCAAGCCTATGTCATCTCTCCCTTGATTGAAGAATCAGAAGCTCTGGATCTGAAAAATGCTATTGCCTTATCAGAAGAGTTGACGGCTCATTTTGCAGGAAAGGCAGAGGTGGCTCTTTTACATGGTAAGATGAAGAGTGACGAAAAAGACCAGATTATGCAGGAGTTCAAAGAGCGAAAAACGGATATTCTGGTTTCGACGACAGTTATCGAGGTCGGGGTTAATGTTCCAAATGCGACTGTCATGATCATCATGGATGCCGATCGTTTCGGTCTCAGCCAGCTTCACCAGCTTAGAGGTCGTGTGGGTCGGGGAGATAAGCAGTCTTATGCAGTTCTCGTTGCCAATCCCAAGACGGATTCTGGGAAAGACCGCATGCGCATCATGACGGAAACCACTAATGGATTTGTCCTTGCGGAGGAAGATTTGAAAATGCGTGGTTCTGGTGAGATTTTTGGAACCAGACAGTCAGGACTTCCAGAGTTCCAAGTGGCTGATATTATCGAAGATTTTCCGATTTTAGAAGAAGCCAGAAAAGTTGCCAGCTACATTAGTTCTATAGAAGGCTGGCAAGAGGATCCAGAGTGGCGCATGATTGCCCTTCATTTGGAGAAGAAAGAACATCTGGCTTAAGCTTTCTCTAAGGAAAACTTAAGCTAGCTTTCAGGTTTGCCCCTTATACTAGAGTCATCAAAAAGAAACGAGGACTCTCATATGACAGTAACGATTAAAGTAAATTACCAAACCACTTTCCAAAAGAAAGAAGCAAAAAACTAGTATAAACAGAAGAGAGAGCGAAATGCTCTTTTTTCGCTACACAGAAACTTGGCAAGAGGATCCAGAGTGGCGCATGATTGCCCTTCATTTAGAGAAGAAAGAACACCTAGCTTAAGCTTTCTCTAAGGAAATCTTAAGCTAGCTTTCAGGTTTGCCCCTTATACTAGAGTCATCAAAAAGAAACGAGGACTCTCAGATGACAGTAACGATTAAAGTAAATTACCCAAGCATTTTTCAAAAGAAAGAAGCCAAAAACTAATATAAATAGAAGGAAGAAAGAGCGAAATGCTCTTTTTTCGTTTCTAAAACTACTTTCAGTCAATAGGCTTGAAGGAGGAAAAGCTAAATTCACTTTCTATTTAGCCTTCTTTCTTGCATTGCTTTCTTAGATGTGCTACAGTTGTGGTAGCGATTACAAAATAAAAGGAGCATGCTATGAAAAATCCAACTTTGTTAGAAGAGATTAAGACTTACCTAGGAAGGGATGAGGTTCCAGAAGACTTTGATGCTTTCTGGGATGAGGAAGTGAAAAAAGTTTCCACGCTTCCAGCCTACCAGTTGGAGGAAAGAAATTTTCACATCCCTCAAGTCAAGTGCTATGAGTTAACCTTTGAAGGAAGCAATGAAGGCAAGGTCTATGCACGCGTCGTTCTTCCAAAGAGTGAGGAGAAGGTTCCGCTAATCTTCCATTTCCATGGTTATATGGGACGTGGCTGGGACTGGGCCGACATGTTAGCCTTCACCGTAGCTGGTTACGGTGTTGTTTCCATGGATGTGCGGGGTCAGTCAGGTTACTCACAAGACGGCTTGCGTTCTCCTTTAGGAAATACCGTGAAGGGGCATATCATCCGTGGTGCTGTGGAAGGTCGGGAGCATCTCCTTTATAAGGATGTTTATTTGGACATTTACCAGTTGGTTGAAATTATTGCTAGTCTGCCTCAGGTTGATGAGAAGCGTCTTTCTAGCTATGGTGCTTCTCAAGGTGGCGCTCTAGCCTTGGTTGCAGCAGCGCTCAATCCTCGAATTGAGAAAACTATTGCCATCTATCCTTTCTTGTCAGACTTCAGACGAGTTCTTGAGATTGGCAATACCAGTGAGGCCTATGACGAACTGTTCCGTTATTTCAAGTTCCACGATCCCTTCCATGAAACTGAGGAGGAAATCATGGCGACTCTTGCCTATATCGATGTCAAAAATCTTGCCCATCGTATCCAAGGTGAGGTTAAGATGATTACGGGCTTGGACGACGATGTTTGTTATCCTATTACCCAGTTTGCGATTTATAACCGTCTGACTTGCGATAAGGCCTATCGCATCATGCCCGAGTATGCTCACGAAGCCATGAATGTATTTGTTAACGACCAAGTCTACAATTGGCTCTGTGGAAGTGAGATTCCTTTTAAATATCTAAAATAAGGAGTCGACTCTAAGCACAAAATCTTAAAAAACACAAACACGCATAGTATCAGGTGTTGAACAAGCTTGATACTATGCGTTTTATAGTGCATTGAATCTATATTAGGACACTACACTTCTTAAATCATTATTAGAAATTGGTTTGAATTTGCCAATCAATTTGCTCAATTTTCATATTATACTGTTATATCACAAGATTATTTCCTTCATTTTCTCCTAAAATTGACTTTCTTGTTTCTTATCTTGTCCACTCGAAACAGGTCTTGCAAGAAACCTACTTATTTTTGAAAGTACTTTTAATGTAGTTGATATAGTTAAAAAGATTTGAAACTAAATTCCAAATTAGAAAAAGACTTGAAATACTAAAAAAAAAAAGTATACTCTAATTGAAAACGGTAACAAAACTAATTTAGAGTATTTCTCTCTTAAAAGTTCTTGGTGAAACGAGATGTAGAAAGGAGATTTAGCCAAAGAGTCTATTAGTGCTAGAATAATAGATTAGAATTATTTTAGAAAAACTAATACTCAATGAAAATCAAAGAGCAAACTAGGAAACTAGCCGCAGGCTGTACTTGAGTACGGCAAGGCGACGTTGACGCAGTTTGAATTTGATTTTCGAAGAGTATAAGTGAGCAGCTTATAAATTCAATTCCCCAAATAGATTCATACCAGTATCTTTTGCAAAAAATAAAGGGCGACTTCCTTCATGAATATCAATTTCATCTATAAGGAAGGTAGCTAATTGAACTAACTTATTTGTTCTGTTTGTCGCTAGAAAAATCAGATCTTCTTGTGAAGAGTGAGGAGATACTGAATGAAAATCAAAGAAGAAACTAGCAAGCTAGTAGCAGATTGCCCAAAACACCGCTTTGAGGTTGTAGATAAGACTGACCTATATAATCCAAGGTGAAGCGACTGTGGTTTGAAGAGATTTTCAAAGAGTATAGCCTAGAGAGTGTAGTGTTTTTATGTCCTTCTAGTAGAAAATGCTAGACAGAAGAATGGGGAACTTGGATAGGAAAAAGAGATTGAGAAAGGAGGTTAGAAGAGATGATTATTACAAAAATTAGCCGTTTAGAAACTTATGTGGGAGTAAATCCACATTTTGCAACATTGATAGATTTTCTAGAAAAAACAGGACTAGAAAATTTAACAGAAGGTTCGATTGCTATCGATGGTGATCGATTGTTTGGGAATTGCTTTACTTATCTAGCAGATGGTCAAGCAGGAGCCTTCTTTGAAACACACCAAAAATATTTGGATATTCATTTAGTTTTGGAAAACGAAGAAGCCATGGCTGTTACGTCGCCGGAAAATGTAAGCGTTACCCAAAAATATGATGAAGAGAAAGATATTGAATTATACACAGGGAAAGTGGAACAGTTGGTTCATTTGAGAGCTGGCGAATGCCTCATCACTTTTCCAGAAGATTTACATCAACCAAAAGTTCGTATAAACGATGAACCTGTGAAAAAAGTTGTCTTTAAAGTTGCGATTTCTTAATGTAGAAAGGGAAGAACGATGAAAAAAATGAGAAAGTTTTTATGTCTAGCTGGAGTTGCGCTAGCAGCTGTTGCCTTGGTAGCTTGTTCAGGAAAGAAAGAAAGTACAACTAGTACTGAACCACCGACAGAATTATCTGGTGAGATTACAATGTGGCACTCCTTTACTCAAGGACCACGTTTGGAAAGTATTCAAAAATCAGCAGATGCTTTCATGCAAAAGCATCCAAAAACGAAAATCAAGATTGAAACATTCTCTTGGAATGACTTCTATACTAAATGGACTACAGGTTTAGCAAATGGGAATGTGCCAGATATCAGTACAGCTCTTCCTAACCAAGTAATGGAAATGGTCAACTCAGATGCTTTGGTTCCGCTAAATGATTCTATCAAGCGTATTGGACAGGATAAATTTAACGAAACTGCCTTAAATGAAGCAAAAATTGGAGATGATTACTACTCTGTTCCTCTTTATTCACATGCACAAGTTATGTGGGTTAGAACTGATTTGTTAAAAGAACATAATATTGAGGTTCCTAAAACTTGGGATCAACTCTATGAAGCTTCTAAAAAATTGAAAGAAGCTGGAGTTTATGGCTTGTCTGTTCCGTTTGGAACAAATGACTTAATGGCAACACGTTTCTTGAACTTCTACGTACGTAGTGGTGGTGGAAGTCTCTTGACAAAAGATCTTAAAGCAGATTTGACAAGTCAACTTGCTCAAGATGGTATTAAATACTGGGTTAAAATGTATAAAGAAATCTCACCTCAAGATTCTTTGAACTTTAATGTCCTTCAACAAGCTACCTTGTTCTATCAAGGAAAAACAGCATTTGACTTTAACTCTGGCTTCCATATTGGAGGAATCAATGCCAACAGTCCTCAATTGATTGATTCAATTGATGCTTATCCTATTCCAAAAATCAAAGAATCTGATAAGGACCAAGGAATTGAAACCTCAAACATTCCAATGGTTGTTTGGAAAAATTCAAAACATCCAGAAGTTGCTAAAGCATTCTTAGAATCACTTTATAATGAAGAAGACTACATTAAATTCCTTGATTCAACTCCAGTAGGTATGTTGCCAACTATTAAGGGGATTAGCGATTCTGCAGCCTATAAAGAAAATGAAACTCGTAAGAAATTTAAACATGCTGAAGAAGTAATTACTGAAGCTGTTAAAAAAGGTACTGCTATTGGTTATGAAAATGGACCAAGTGTACAAGCTGGTATGTTGACTAACCAACACATTATTGAACAAATGTTCCAAGATATCATTACAAATGGAACAGATCCTATGAAAGCAGCAAAAGAAGCAGAAAAACAATTAAACGATTTATTTGAGGCTGTTCAGTAGGTGTAAAAGACTAGAAAATAGGTGGGCTAGTGAGCTGAAAAGCCCTAGCCCAATCTTGTAAAAGAAGGGAGAAGGAGAATGGTTAAAGAACGTAATTTAACTCGCTGGATATTTGTTTTGCCAGCTATGATTATCGTAGGATTACTCTTTGTTTATCCGTTTTTCTCGAGTATTTTTTATAGCTTTACCAATAAGCATTTGATTATGCCTAATTATAAATTTGTTGGTTTAGCTAACTATAAAGCTGTGCTATCAGATCCCAACTTCTTTAATGCGTTCTTTAATTCAATTAAGTGGACCGTTTTCTCATTAGTTGGTCAAGTTTTAGTAGGGTTTGTATTGGCTTTAGCTCTTCACAGAGTACGCCACTTCAAGAAATTATATAGGACCTTATTGATTGTTCCTTGGGCATTTCCTACTATCGTTATTGCCTTTTCTTGGCAGTGGATTCTAAACGGGGTTTATGGCTACTTACCTAATCTAATCGTAAAATTAGGTTTAATGGAACATACGCCTGCATTTTTGACAGATAGTACATGGGCATTCCTATGTTTGGTGTTTATCAACATTTGGTTTGGAGCGCCGATGATTATGGTTAATGTACTTTCAGCTTTGCAAACAGTACCCGAAGAACAATTTGAGGCTGCTAAGATAGATGGTGCTTCAAGTTGGCAAGTGTTCAAATTTATCGTCTTTCCACATATTAAAGTGGTTGTAGGGCTTCTAGTTGTTTTGAGAACTGTATGGATCTTTAATAACTTTGACATTATCTACCTTATTACTGGTGGTGGACCGGCTAATGCTACAACGACGCTTCCAATTTTTGCTTACAACCTAGGTTGGGGAACTAAATTGTTGGGTCGTGCTTCAGCAGTTACAGTATTGCTCTTTATCTTCTTGGTGGCGATTTGCTTTATCTACTTTGCTATCATCAGTAAGTGGGAAAAGGAGGGTAGAAAATAATGAAGAAGAAATCCGGTATTTATTTAGATATTCTCTCACATGTACTCTTGATTGGTGCGACCATTGTTGCAATTTTCCCATTGGTATGGATTATCATATCTTCTGTCAAGGGTAAAGGGGAATTAACTCAGTATCCAACACGATTTTGGCCTGAACAGTTCACATTAGATTATTTCACTCATGTTATCAATGATTTGCACTTTATTGATAACATTCGAAACAGTTTAATCATTGCCTTAGCTACAACTGTTATTGCGATTATTATTTCTGCTATGGCAGCCTATGGTATTGTTCGATTCTTCCCTAAATTGGGAGCAATCATGTCAAGATTACTCGTCATTACCTACATTTTCCCACCAATTTTGTTAGCAATTCCCTATTCAATTGCCATTGCTAAAGTTGGATTAACAAATAGTTTATTTGGCTTGATGATGGTTTATCTATCTTTTAGTGTTCCATATGCAGTTTGGCTCTTAGTTGGATTTTTCCAAACAGTTCCAATTGGAATTGAAGAAGCAGCTCGAATTGATGGTGCAAATAAATTTGTGACGTTTTATAAAGTTGTGCTACCGATTGTAGCACCAGGTATTGTAGCAACAGCTATTTATACATTTATCAATGCTTGGAATGAATTCTTGTATGCCTTGATTTTGATTAACAATACAGGAAAGATGACAGTAGCAGTAGCCCTTCGATCACTTAATGGTTCAGAAATACTAGACTGGGGAGATATGATGGCAGCATCTGTTATTGTAGTTCTTCCATCAATCATTTTCTTCTCTATCATCCAAAATAAGATTGCAAGTGGATTGTCAGAAGGATCTGTGAAGTAATACTCAATGAAAATCAAAGAGCAAACTAGGAAACTAGCCGCAGGTTGCTCAAAGTACAGCTTTGAGGTTGCAGATAAAACTGACGAAGTCAGCTCAAAACACGTTTTTGAGGCTGTAGATGAAGCTACGTTGACGCGGTTTGAAGAGATTTTCGAAGAGTATAAGTTAAAATTAGAAAGTTTATTCAATAATAAAGGAGAAAAAACATGGTTAAATACGGTGTTGTTGGAACAGGATATTTTGGAGCTGAGTTGGCTCGTTATATGCAAAAGAATGATGGAGCAGAGATTACTCTTCTCTATGACCCAGATAATGCAGAGGCGATTGCAGAAGAATTGGGAGCAAAAGTAGCAAGCTCCCTAGATGAGTTGGTTTCTAGCGATGAAGTAGATTGTGTTATCGTCGCAACTCCAAATAATCTTCATAAGGAACCGGTTATTAAGGCTGCACAATATGGTAAAAATGTTTTCTGTGAAAAACCAATTGCGCTTTCTTATCAAGATTGTCGCGAGATGGTAGATGCATGCAAAGAAAACAATGTAACCTTTATGGCAGGACATATTATGAACTTCTTTAATGGTGTCCATCATGCAAAAGAACTCATTAATCAAGGAATCATCGGAGACGTTCTATATTGTCACACTGCTCGTAATGGTTGGGAAGAACAACAACCGTCCGTATCATGGAAAAAAATTCGTGAAAAATCAGGTGGTCACTTGTATCACCACATCCATGAGTTGGATTGTGTTCAATTCCTTATGGGTGGCATGCCTGAAACTGTAACCATGACAGGTGGAAATGTAGCCCATGAAGGTGAACATTTCGGTGATGAAGATGATATGATTTTTGTCAATATGGAATTTTCTAATAAGCGTTTTGCCTTGTTAGAATGGGGGTCAGCTTATCGTTGGGGTGAACATTATGTCTTAATCCAAGGAACCAAAGGTGCTATCCGCTTAGACTTATTCAACTGTAAAGGAACTCTTAAGCTAGATGGACAAGAAAGTTATTTCTTGATTCATGAATCGCAAGAAGAAGATGATGATCGTACTCGTATCTATCATAGTACAGAGATGGACGGAGCAATTGCTTATGGTAAACCAGGTAAACGTACTCCATTATGGCTATCATCTGTGATTGACAAAGAAATGCGCTATCTGCATGAGATTATGCAAGGAGCACCAGTATCAGAAGAATTTGCAAAACTATTGACAGGTGAAGCTGCCCTAGAAGCAATTGCTACTGCAGATGCTTGTACCCAATCTATGTTTGAAGATCGCAAAGTAAAATTGTCAGAAATTGTAAACTAAATTTTGGTATTCTCCTATTATAGGTCAACTTGCTCCTCTGAAAGTACTTTTAGAGGAGCTGTTTGACTTGGCTAGTTTTTGAAACTGAAATCTATTATACTACAAACTATTGAAAGCGTTTTATTTTTGAGGTATAATAATCTCATAGAAACAAAGAAAAAGGAAAAGGAGGAAAGAGGATGCCACAGATTAGCAAAGAAGCCTTGATTGAGCAAATCAAAGATGGAATCATCGTTTCTTGTCAGGCTCTTCCTCATGAACCGCTTTATACAGAAGCGGGAGGGGTGATTCCCTTGCTGGTCAAAGCGGCTGAGCAAGGTGGAGCAGTCGGTATCCGAGCCAATAGTGTTCGCGATATCAAGGAAATCAAGGAAGTCACCAAACTTCCGATTATTGGGATAATCAAACGAGATTATCCACCTCAAGAACCCTTCATCACGGCTACCATGAAAGAAGTTGATGAATTGGCAGAACTGGACATCGAGGTGATTGCTCTGGATTGTACCAAGCGTGAACGCTACGATGGTTTGGAAATTCAAGAGTTCATTCGTCAGGTTAAGGAGAAATATCCTAACCAGCTCTTGATGGCAGATACCAGTACTTTTGAAGAAGGATTGGCAGCGGTCGAAGCAGGAATTGACTTTGTCGGAACAACCTTGTCAGGATACACGTCCTACAGTCCAAAAGTAGACGGTCCAGATTTTGAACTCATCAAAAAACTCTGCGATGCCGGTGTAGATGTCATTGCAGAAGGAAAAATTCATACACCAGAACAAGCCAAACAAATCCTTGAATATGGAGTGCGAGGCATCGTTGTTGGTGGCGCTATTACTAGACCAAAAGAGATTACGGAACGCTTTGTTGCTGGTCTCAAATAACACAATCTTAAAAAAGAGGAGAGTGGTGGATGAGTAGGATGAAATGAAATCGCATACAAGAAATAAAGAACTCATTATCCAAGTTGGATACGCTTATAAAATAGGAGAATACAAATGAAATTTAGAAAATTAGCTTGTACAGTACTTGCGAGTGCTGCGGTTCTTGGTCTTGCTGCTTGTGGCAATTCTGGCGGAAGTAAAGATGCTGGCAAATCAGGTGGTGACGGTGCCAAAACAGAAATCACTTGGTGGGCATTCCCAGTATTTACCCAAGAAAAAACTGGTGACGGTGTTGGAACATATGAAAAATCAATCATCGAAGCGTTTGAAAAAGCAAATCCAGATGTAAAAGTGAAATTGGAAACCATCGACTTCAAGTCAGGTCCTGAAAAAATCACAACAGCCATCGAAGCAGGAACAGCTCCAGACGTACTCTTTGATGCACCAGGACGTATCATCCAATACGGTAAAAACGGTAAATTGGCTGAGTTGAACGACCTTTTCACAGATGAATTTGTTAAAGATGTCAACAATGAAAACATCGTACAAGCAAGTAAAGCTGGAGACAAGGCTTACATGTATCCAATTAGTTCTGCCCCATTCTACATGGCAATGAACAAGAAAATGTTAGAAGATGCTGGAGTAGCAAACCTTGTAAAAGAAGGTTGGACAACTGATGATTTTGAAAAAGTATTGAAAGCACTCAAAGACAAGGGTTACACACCAGGTTCATTGTTCAGTTCTGGTCAAGGGGGAGACCAAGGAACACGTGCCTTTATCTCTAACCTTTATAGCGGTTCTGTAACAGATGAAAAAGTTAGCAAATATACAACTGATGATCCTAAATTCGTCAAAGGTCTTGAAAAAGCAACTAGCTGGATTAAAGACAATTTGCTCAATAATGGTTCACAATTTGACGGTGGAGCAGATATCCAAAACTTTGCCAACGGTCAAACATCTTACACAATCCTTTGGGCACCAGCTCAAAATGGTATCCAAGCTAAACTTTTAGAAGCAAGTAAGGTAGAAGTGGTAGAAGTACCATTCCCATCAGACGAAGGTAAGCCAGCTCTTGAATACCTTGTAAACGGATTTGCAGTATTCAACAACAAAGACGACAAGAAAGTTGCTGCATCTAAGAAATTCGTTCAATTTATCGCGGATGACAAAGAATGGGGTCCAAAAGACGTTGTTCGTACAGGTGCCTTCCCAGTTCGTACATCATTTGGCAAACTTTATGATGACAAACGCATGGAAACAATCAGTGGTTGGACTAAATACTACTCACCATACTACAACACTATTGATGGATTTGCTGAAATGAGAACACTTTGGTTCCCAATGTTGCAATCTGTATCAAATGGTGACGAAAAACCAGCGGACGCTTTGAAAGCCTTCACTGAAAAAGCGAACGAAACAATTAAAAAAGCTATGAAACAATAAGCACTAAATCAGATTGATCCCTCCCTTTTCCCTGTGCATAGTCTATGTAAGAAAAGGGAGGATTTTGTTTGAAATGTAAGGAACTGTCACGAAATTAAAATGAAGTTCTTACATAAGCGAATCTTAAAAAATTTCATTTTGATTTTAAAACAGTTCAAGAAAGTCAAAAAATTATATTTGAAAGAGAGGTGCCGACTGTGAAAGTCAATAAAATTCGTATGCGGGAAACAGTGATTTCCTATGCTTTCCTAGCACCAGTATTATTCTTCTTTGTCATCTTTGTATTGGCTCCTATGATTATGGGATTCATTACAAGTTTCTTTAACTACTCAATGACGAAATTTGAGTTTGTGGGCTTGGACAACTATGTTCGCATGTTTAAAGACCCTGTCTTTATGAAGTCTTTGATCAATACCGTGATTCTGGTTATTGGATCTGTACCAGTTGTTGTTCTGTTCTCACTCTTTGTAGCATCTCAGACCTACCATCAAAATGCCATTGCCAGATCCTTCTACCGTTTTGTCTTCTTCCTACCTGTTGTAACAGGTAGTGTTGCCGTAACAGTTGTATGGAAATGGATTTATGACCCACTATCAGGGATTCTAAACTTTGTCCTCAAGTCAAGTCATATCATCAGCCAGAACATTTCTTGGTTGGGAGATAAAAACTGGGCATTGATGGCGATTATGATTATTCTCTTGACAACTTCAGTTGGTCAACCGATTATCCTTTATATCGCTGCTATGGGGAATATTGACAATTCACTGGTTGAAGCGGCGCGTGTTGACGGTGCAACTGAGTTTCAAGTCTTCTGGAAGATTAAATGGCCAAGCCTTCTTCCAACAACTCTTTATATTGCAATCATTACAACAATTAACTCATTCCAGTGTTTCGCCTTGATTCAGCTTTTGACATCTGGTGGTCCAAACTACTCAACAAGTACCTTGATGTACTACCTATACGAAAAAGCCTTCCAATTGACAGAATACGGCTATGCCAACACAATCGGTGTCTTCTTGGCAGTCATGATTGCAATCGTAAGCTTTGTTCAATTTAAAGTACTTGGAAACGACGTAGAATACTAAAGAAAGGAGACAGCTATGCAATCTACAGAAAAAAAACCATTAACAGCCTTTACTGTTATTTCAACAATCATTTTGCTCTTGTTGACTGTGCTGTTCATCTTTCCATTCTACTGGATTTTGACAGGGGCATTCAAATCACAACCTGATACAATCGTTATTCCTCCTCAGTGGTTCCCTAAAATGCCAACCATGGAAAACTTCCAACAACTCATGGTGCAGAACCCTGCCTTGCAGTGGATGTGGAATTCTGTGTTTATCTCGCTGGTAACCATGTTCTTAGTCTGTGCAACCTCATCTCTAGCAGGTTATGTATTGGCTAAAAAACGTTTCTATGGTCAACGTATCCTCTTTGCCATCTTTATCGCTGCCATGGCACTTCCAAAACAAGTTGTCCTTGTGCCATTGGTACGTATTGTCAACTTTATGGGAATTCATGACACTCTTTGGGCAGTTATCTTGCCTTTGATTGGATGGCCATTTGGGGTCTTCCTCATGAAACAATTTAGTGAAAATATCCCTACAGAGTTGCTCGAATCAGCTAAAATCGACGGTTGTGGTGAGATTCGTACTTTCTGGAGCGTTGCCTTCCCAATTGTGAAACCAGGATTTGCAGCCCTTGCAATCTTCACCTTCATCAATACCTGGAACGACTACTTCATGCAGTTGGTTATGTTGACTTCACGTCAAAACTTGACTATCTCACTCGGGGTTGCGACCATGCAGGCTGAAATGGCAACCAACTATGGTTTGATCATGGCGGGTGCAGCTCTTGCAGCCGTGCCAATCGTAACAGTATTCCTAGTCTTCCAAAAATCCTTCACACAGGGGATTACTATGGGAGCGGTCAAAGGATAAGAAACGATTTCTTTTACAGTATCAATTGGCTATTGCTAGCACTATCTAAAAGCCTCCGACAGTAAATGATACTGTTGGAGGTGTTAGTTTTAATCGCTGAATGACGATTTTTAAAGGAGAAAATAATGATTTTTGACGATTTGAAAAATATTAGCTTCTATAAAGGGATTCATCCCAATCTTGACAAGGCAATTGATTATCTTTATGAACATCGTAAAGATTCATTCGAGTTAGGAAAATATGATATTGATGGAGACAAGGTCTTTCTAGTTGTTCAAGAAAATGTCCTAAATAAAGCTGAAAATGACCAGTTTGAACATCACAAGAACTATGCAGACTTGCATTTGTTGGTAGAAGGGCATGAATATTCGAGCTACGGTTCACGTATCAAAGATGAAGCAGTAGCATTTGACGAAGCAAGTGATATTGGCTTTGTTCATTGTCATGAACACTACCCACTCTTGTTGGGTTATCACAATTTTGCAATTTTCTTTCCAGGAGAACCACACCAGCCAAATGGCTATGCAGGTATGGAAGATCAAGTTCGCAAGTATTTGTTTAAAATTTTGATTGATTAGAATGATCAGCAGAGATAGCTGATGACTATCTCACTAAGCACTTTTGAAAATTGAGTTTAAGAGTTGAATCTTATCAATTGATAAATCGGAATGATTTAGCAAGTGATATAAATTAAATTATAGGGGGAGCAAAGATGTCACAAAAAGGAAGAAGTCTCATCAAGGCTGCATTTGATACAGATAATTTTCTAATGCGAATTAGTGAGAAGGTTTTAGATATTGTAACAGTCAATCTTCTCTTTGTAGTAACTTGTTTGCCAATCGTAACGATTGGAGTGGCTAAAATTAGCCTCTACGAGACCATGTTTGAAGTTAAGAAGAGCAGACGTGTTCCAGTTTTTAGAACCTATCTAAGAGTTTTCAGGCAAAATCTGAAACTAGGTTTTCAGTTGGGGTTGTTGGAGTTAGGAATTGTGTTTCTTACCCTTTCAGATCTCTACCTTTTCTGGGGTCAAACAGCTCTGCCCTTCCAATTGGTTAAAGCTATTTGTCTAGGTATTCTGATTTTCCTTACCATTGTGATGTTGGCTAGCTATCCAATCGCTGCGCGCTATGACCTATCTTGGAAAGAAATTCTTCAAAAAGGATTGATGTTGGCTAGTTTTAACGCTCCTTGGTTTATCTTGATGATTGCAATTATCTTTTTGATTTTGATGATTCTATATCTATCAGCCTTTACCCTTCTATTGGGAGGATCAGCTTTTATTCTCTTTGGTTTTGGACTTCTTGCTTTTTTACAAGTGGGAGTGATGGAAAAGCTATTTGCTAAGTATGAGTAAGGGGTGCAATTATTTCTGAAACTACTTTCAAACGCTCCAAACGCTATTCTATAAGCGAGAAACTAAAATCTAAGTGTCTATAAGATATTGAAAGCCTTTTCGGTAAAGTGTATACTAAAGAAGTAAAGAAAGAATCTGCTTTAGCAGAAAATAAAAATAATAGGAGAAAATCTATGTCAGATTTGAAAAAATACGAAGGTGTCATTCCAGCCTTCTACGCATGTTATGATGATCAAGGAGAAGTAAGTCCAGAACGTACGCGTGCCTTGGTTCAATACTTCATTGATAAAGGTGTTCAAGGTCTTTATGTCAATGGTTCTTCTGGTGAATGTATCTACCAAAGCGTTGAAGACCGCAAGTTGATTTTGGAAGAAGTGATGGCAGTTGCCAAAGGTAAATTGACCATTATTGCCCACGTTGCTTGCAATAATACTAAAGATAGTATGGAACTTGCTCGCCACGCAGAAAGCTTGGGTGTAGATGCCATTGCAACAATTCCACCGATTTACTTCCGCTTGCCAGAATACTCAGTTGCCAAATACTGGAATGATATCAGTTCTGCGGCTCCAAATACAGACTACGTGATTTACAACATTCCTCAATTGGCAGGGGTTGCTTTGACTCCAAGCCTTTACACAGAAATGTTGAAGAATCCACGTGTTATTGGTGTTAAAAATTCTTCAATGCCAGTTCAAGATATCCAAACCTTTGTTAGCCTTGGTGGAGAAGACCATATCGTCTTCAATGGTCCAGATGAACAGTTCTTAGGTGGCCGCCTCATGGGTGCTAAGGCTGGTATCGGTGGTACTTATGGTGCTATGCCAGAACTCTTCTTGAAACTTAACCAATTGATTGCGGATAAAGACTTGGAAACAGCGCGTGAATTACAGTATGCTATCAACGCTATCATTGGCAAACTGACTGCTGCACATGGAAATATGTACGGTGTGATCAAGGAAGTCTTGAAAATCAATGAAGGACTTAACATTGGATCAGTCCGTTCTCCACTGACACCAGTGACCGAAGAAGATCGTCCAGTTGTAGAAGCAGCTGCAGCCTTGATTCGTGAAACCAAGGAGCGCTTCCTCTAATCCATAAGGAGGTATTTATGACACACTACGTTGCAATTGATATCGGTGGAACAAATATCAAATATGGTTTGATCGACCAAGAAGGCCAACTTGTTGAATCGCATGAAATGCCAACAGAGGCGCATAGGGGTGGACCTCATATCTTACAAAAGACCAAAGATATCGTAGCCAGCTATTTAGAAAAAGGTCCAGTAGCAGGTGTTGCTATTTCTTCTGCTGGGATGGTGGATCCAGATAAGGGTGAGATTTTCTATGCTGGGCCTCAAATCCCTAACTACGCAGGCACCCAGTTCAAGAAGGAAATCGAGACTAGCTTTAATATTCCTTGTGAAATTGAGAATGACGTTAACTGTGCAGGTCTTGCTGAAGCGGTATCTGGTTCAGGCAAGGGAGCGAGTGTGACACTTTGCTTGACCATTGGAACCGGTATCGGTGGTTGCTTGATTATGGATGGGAAAGTCTTCCATGGTTTTAGCAATTCAGCCTGTGAAGTTGGCTATATGCATATGCAGGATGGAGCTTTCCAAGACTTGGCTTCTACGACAGCATTGGTGGAGTATGTAGCAGCAGCTCATGGAGATCCAGTTGACCAGTGGAATGGCCGACGAATTTTCAAGGAAGCCACTGAAGGCAACAAAATCTGCATGGCTGGTATTGACCGTATGGTAGACTATCTAGGAAAAGGTCTGGCAAATATTTGCTATGTTGCCAATCCAGAAGTAGTCATTCTCGGTGGCGGTATCATGGGGCAAGAGGCAATCCTCAAACCCAAGATCCGTAAAGCCTTGAAAGATGCCTTGGTGCCAAGCCTAGCTGAGAAAACACGATTAGAATTCGCCCATCATCAAAATACAGCAGGTATGTTGGGAGCTTATTATCACTTTAAAACAAAACAATCCTAGTTTGGAGCTATAGAATTAAGCAGAATACTTAATCACTACCTTAGTGAAAAATGTTTTGCTTAATTCTTTTTTATGGAAGAATTTTAGTGAAAGGAGGTAATCGTGAGAAATTAGGAGAAAATCACTACCTAGTATGAAATGTTAAAGCGAGAGCGATTCTATTATCAATTTAGTTGATATTTAGCTTGAGTAAATAAGAAAATGTGGAAAAATGATATAATGAGATGGACGAAAATTTGACAAATTAGAATTTCTAGAGGTGAGAGAAATGTGGCAACCTATTCACCTTAAATCGAAATAATATAAAATTACGAGAAGATTATAAGATGAACAATTATATAAAATTAAATGAAGATAGACGGAATAATGTAAATAATGACTACACTGAGCCATTGACACATGAAGAATTAGAAGAAGTTAGAAAGCATCCAATCTCTGTTGCATTAACTGTTGGGAAAAAAGTTCCAAAAGAGTGGTTTGAAAAAGCAAACGGAAAAAATATATTAGGTTTAGCTTGTGGTGAGGGATAGCAGGGACCAGTTTTTGCGTTAAAAGGTTATGATGTAACTATAATGGATTTCTCTACATCACAATTAGAAAGAGATGAATGGTTGCTAAAAGAGAAGGATTAAAAATCAACATAGTTCAAGGTGATATGACAAAACCATTCTCATTTGAAAATGAAACTTTTGATATTATTTTTAATCCAGTTTCAAATGTATATATCGAAGATCTAGAAAATATGTATAAAGAAGCTTCTCGAGTATTGAAAAAAGGTGGACTGTTAATGGTCGGATTTATGAATCCTTGAATATACATGTATGATACTGACATTGTATGGGATAAACTCGATGAGGAATTACTTTTAAAGTATTCAATCCCTTTTAATTCAAAAGAGCTGGAAGAGGAAGGCCAATTAACCATAAATCCAGAATATGGATATGAATTTAGCCATACCTTGGAAACTCAGATTCGAGGACAACTTAAAAATGGTCTTGCTATGATCGATTTTTATGAATCATGTGATAAAAGAAATAGATTAACCCGTTATGGAAATGACTATATTGCTACACTAATTATTTCACTTTATAAGAGTATATGCAAAATGGTATAATTAACATAGAAAAGTAACTATGAATTTATATTCTACAATCTTATTTTGAAAGTAAATAAGGAGAAAATTTATGGATAATACATTTATAAGATTAAAATCTTTTTTAGAAGATACGAACAATTTTGAAGAACTTTTAGAATCAGATACTCTTATATGGGTCGATCATAGAGAATATGATGAAGATATCATCTCTTATGTGAATGAAAAACTAGAAGATAAGATAGAAATAATATTAAAATATAATGGGAAACCTTATGGAGAAGATATTTATTTAAAACATAAAGATAAGTCATTTATGATACCCTATAAGGAAAAAATGGATAGAGATACAACCATTAAATCTATAAATGAGTTTATTCAACCCAAGTATGAAATTCGTTTTTGTATTGAAAGTCTTGGGAATGATACTTTGGCATTTGTGGTATTAACTAAAGATTTATGGAAACAATTAGAAAATGAATTCGACAAAGAAAAAGTGAGCTATTATTTTGAAGAAATAAATTTCAAAAGCAAGATGTTTGATATGGATGTGGATACTATTTTTAAAATACGTGGTGAAAGATTAGGAATAGCGTAGAACGATAAATTTTTAAAGGAGTATATATGAATACAACAAAAGAATGGATTGAAAAATATGAAACAGTAAAACATTTATTAGTTGCCCCTATGAACTATGCAGAAGTTTTTGAAAAAAATGAAATTCATGGAAAAAAATTATTTGTTTTAGAAATGGGAGAAATCATATTTCCTACGGGAGAACTTTTGGTAAGAGATCCTTTGGTTTGGCTGAGTAGAGCAGAAAAACCTTACTTAACCAAAGTACCAAGAGGAAAGTATAGCATTGAAACTTTGGTAGCAGAAATCGAAGCAGACCACTATCGTTATGTACTTACAAGAGTAAAATTTAATGAAAATAAGCCTGTGATTTATTACGAAGCTTTAAAAGGTGATGAAAACCTAGAAGGTGTAGATAATAAAAGTATTTTTGGATTTATGGTTGATGCAGGATTGGCAACTATAGTTGATGTAGAAACAAGAGATAAATATTGTGATTTTGTAGAGAAGTGGTATAAAGAAAATACTGAAAAAAATATTTATAATGATTTTTTTGCAAAGGAATTTAAAGAAAATGCCATGAAAAATCCAAAATTTCAAAGAGAAGATGGAGACTGGATAAACTTTAAAATTCCTAATACAGATTTATCAATTCCTATGATTCAGTCAGGTTTTGGAGATGGACAGTATCCTGTATATTTTGGGTATGATGAAAAGGGAAATCTTTGTGATATTGTTTTAGAGTATATACCGATAAATTAATTTCAAAGGGGAATATATGAACTATTTATTAAATAAAGAAGATTTTATTTTATATGAATCCAAGTATGTTTCGACTTATGAATTTGATGATGAAAATATTAATGTAACCATTTATAAAGACGATTTCACACAGGAAGAAATTGATTTTATTAACAAGCTAATTAATCTTTATGAGAAGAATTTACCTAAAATAGCTTTGGCTTGTGTAAATTCAGATACTTTTAAATATTGTTTTCCCGAAGAAACTGTAGAAAGTATTATCCCTAAACTTGGGAAGCCGATATTTAGAAGAATGAGAAATACAACATTATTAACATATACGGAGCATACTATTGACAATGATCATATTTTAGATATTGAATTTGAGGGCTTGTATGAAGATATCTTTGATGTAGGAATTGATGGCTAAAATTAACAAATAGTGTAGTGGTGATAAATATTTTACTTAAAGAATATAATATTAAAAAATATCGAAGCCTATATGAAAGTTAGGGGATAAAATGAAAAAATTTGATACAGAATACATTAGCAATAAAAAAGCGGATATAGAAGAAATTAAAGAGATTATAAAAAATCTGTTTACAGAAAATAGTGAGGAGTGGATATCTATCATTGACACTTCT
This sequence comes from Streptococcus sp. 5346, assembly GCF_013277455.1. GTDB lineage: Bacteria > Bacillota > Bacilli > Lactobacillales > Streptococcaceae > Streptococcus. Next base: position 69,569 of record NZ_VMMY01000015.1, on the reverse strand, counting down.
AAGAAAAATCCTAACTATATTCAAGTTCATTCAGATATAGGAATACTCGATGATTTAAAACCTGTAGTGAAGTTTATTAAGTCTAATTTAAATTATGAAGCAAATGCTATAGATGAATTAGATTTTTACATAATAGAATATAGAAAATATGAACATAAAAAGAACTTTAAGCATTATCGAGCTTTCTTTGATAAATCAGAAACTATTATTTCTTATCTTGAAAAGTATTTAAACGATGAAGAAATTGATGCAGAAAAATGGATAGATGTAACAAGTGAATTTACAGAATAAATAAAAATTGTAATGAGGTAGAATATGGAAAAAATAAAACATGAATTTTTTGGAGAATTAGATTTAGTAAATGGATTAGACGATGGTATGGGATTTAGTAACGATGTTGTTGTATTGTGGGAAGAAGAGGTAAATGGAATTAATACAACACTTTGGTATGGTAAAGCAGCTAAAATCACAACAGAATTATTAGATAATTTTACGAAGTTTTTACAAAATTTTGATGAATATAACATAAAAGCTAGAAAAGTAATAGGAGAATATCTATTAGAAGATAATACATATATTACATTTCATAAAGAAGAATTAGAACTTGATTTACCAGAAGATGTAAATGAATTTGTACAATGTATGAAAGTTACGAATATTGGATTATGGACAGATGGAGAGAATGTAATGATTGTAGATTATATGATTGCTCCAGAAGAAAGTGATGAAATTTTAGCTGTTAAATTTGATGATAGTCTTGATATTATAGATATTTCTTGGGAAAGTTAAAATTTAAAATTAAAGGGTAACTATTAGAACATTTTGAAAATATCGTGAATTGTCAAGTCAAGTGTAATAAACGCTAACTTTTCCTATACACCTAATTTAACTTCATACTTACAATGTATTTTGATTCAAAACAAACAAATATACTAATAGCCCCATAGGGGATTCGCGCCAAATTTTTGGCGCTTTTTTCTTTCCAAATAGACTTGATTGATAAGATTCGTCTATTTCGCTTCTAACTGTTCTAAGAGTTCGCTTGAACTTAAGAAGCCCAATAGTTTTCTTGGACGATGATTGATGGCAGCTACATATACCTGTAGTTCCTTATCTGTTAATGTATTAAACGACTGACTTTTAGGTAAAAACTCTCTTAGTAGCCCATTAAAATATTCATTTGTACCTCTTTCGTGAGAAGAGTAAGGATGTGCATAAAAGACATCTTCCACGCACTTTAATTCTCCTAATTTAGAAAATTCTACACCGTTATCAGCTGTAATAGTTCTAAAATCTAATTCTTGATATTGCGTAACGATTTTATTGATTTCATGATTAACAAGATCTGCGGACTTAAATGGTAATTTTCTAGCAATCGCAAATCTAGTCTTTCTTTCATCAAGCGTTAGTAGAACAGCTTCATTGATAAATTTCTTCCCTATCATTAAATCAATCTCCCAATGTCCAAATTCTGAACGAGTTTGAATAACCTCAGGACGTTCATCAATGGATTTACCAGCTAATCGTTTATGAGTAGATGAACGTTTTTTCGTTCTTGGTTTCATTCTAGTAGCACGAGGTAAATCGATTCGTTTAATCTCTAGTAATCCTTGATTGATGTAGTTATAAAGAGTTTTGGTACTTGGAATAACTTCATCCTCATAAACTTTCTCATATCTTTTTAACAAATGATTCAACACTATGTATACAAACTTTTTTCTTCATTTCTTTTGTAAACTTTGTTAGAAACCGTTTAGACGTCTTATTTAGTTTAAGGTAATAAGAATTTTTTCGATTATTTTTATAACGTGCTTGTCCAGTTTCGGCAAAATATTCCTTGTAATAAATGATGTTTTCGTTTTGATTCTTCATTTGTGTAGCAGTGCCACGTTTTAATTCACGACTAATCGTAGAATGATTTCTACCAAGTTCTCGTGCAATTTCTGATTGAGATTTTCCTTGTTTATGAAGCAACTCAATATTTCCTCTTTCAATGGCTGAAAGATGATTGTAAGATGATTTTGTGGTATTATTTTGTTTAGACATAACTATCTCTCCTATGCTTTGTTTTCGTCGACTTAAGTATATCAGATAGTTATTTTTTTGTTGCACTTCATTTTACAATTCAGCATTTATAGAAGATCTAGAAAACATGTATAAAGAAGCTTCTCGAGTATTGAAAAAGGGTGGACTGTTAATGGTCGGATTTATGAATCCTTGGATATACATGTATAATGCTGACATTGTATGGGACAAACCCGATGAGGAATTATTTTTGAAGTTTCCACTCCCTTTTAATTCAAAAGAGCTTGAAGAGGAAGGCAAGATAACCATAAATCCAGAATATGGATATGAATTTAGCCATACCTTAGAAACTCAGATTAGAGGACAACTTAAAAATGGTCTTGCTATGATCGATTTTTATGAATCATGTGATAAAAGACATCGATTATCACGTTATGGAAATGACTATATAGCTACACTTAGCATTAAACTATAATCTTATGAAACATACTTCAAGAGAATAGCACGTTTTATGTTCTGTGAGGTGAGGGTTAAAATCTAAATCTCAGTTTGTCGAAGTACAATAATCAAATAAAATTATCGAGATGAAGTAAAAGTAGCAAATAGCCGATACTTCCTTTTTGTTGTCAAACATTCAAAAACGGAAAGGAGGATTTATGGAAGAACCGAAAAACGCAGATTAAAAGCAATAGCACAAAGAGAAAGATTGGAAATACCACCTATGAGCCTATTATAATTTCAATACAAAACAATCCTAGTTTGGCTCAGCCAAACTAGGATTTTCTGACACGTTTTTGTCTACGATAGCCGTTGAGTTTTTTATTTTCCCAGTAGCTATTAAAGATTTTTTCTTTGTTTTCACGATTGATTTCCAAAAAGTAGGCATAAATCAAATCGATAAAGAAGAGCATAGGAAGTTGAGCGGATATTCGTTGGATATAGGAAGGCTGGCTGTGGGTGGCTACAAGAACAGTCTCTGTGTAGGCCTGACTATCTTTATTGGGAACACTTGAAAAGAGTACAGTCTTTGCCCCCATCTCCTTAGCGTCTAATAAACTGTCTAAAATAGAGGGAGTTGTGCCAGAAAGTGAGAAACCAAGTACGAGACAATTTTCGTCCATAATGCTGGTTGTCCAAGCAAAGCCGTCTTGATCGGTCAAAGCCTCGCAGACCACACCCAGACGCATGAAGCGCAATTTCATTTCACGAGCAACAAGACCAGAACTCCCTGTTCCGAAGAAGTAGACACGCTCAGCATCTTCGATTAATTGGGCAATTCGTTCTAGTTGGACTTCGTCAATCAAGTCTTGTGTTTGTTCCCGCATATTGCTATAGCTTCTGAGGACTCGTTTGGTCAGTGGACTGTGCTTGAAGACTTGGTTGGCTTGATTTTCTGCCTCATGTTGGTATTGGAAAATAAATTCTCGGTAGCCAGTAAAGCCACACTTTTTAGCAAAGCGAGTTAGTGCAGCCTGAGAGATATGTAATTTTTGAGTGACCTGTTGGGAGGAAAGGTCATCTTGAATGGTTTCTGCTTGTAAAAAATAGCGAGCGATTTCTTGCTCTAGGTCTGTCATTTCTTCAAAATGTGAATCAATGACAGTTGCGATATCTGGTTTGTCCATAGGGAAGGCTCCTTTAAATGAGTCGTGTTGGAAAAAGACTAGATTATTGAACTTTTACATTCATTATAACATATAATATAGGGATGAATAAATAAAAACGTATCTTACTGTAAAAACGAAAAAAGCTTCTTACTTTTCCATAATTTTCTGCTCAAATTGTGGTACAATTAAGAGTAAGATTTTAAGTTAGAAATGAGACTGATTTGTATGAGAAAATTTAACAGCCATTCGATTCCGATTCGGCTTAATTTATTGTTTTCAATCGTCATTTTGCTCTTTATGACCATTATTGGTCGTTTGTTGTATATGCAGGTTTTGAACAAGGATTTTTACGAAAAAAAGCTAGCCTCAGCTAGTCAGACCAAGGTCACAACCAGTTCTGCTCGTGGGGAAATTTATGATGCTAGTGGAAAACCTTTAGTAGAAAATACGTTAAAGCAGGTTGTTTCCTTTACGCGTAGTAATAAAATGACGGCTACAGACTTAAAAGAAATAGCTAAAAAGTTACTGACTTATGTGAGCATCAGTTCGCCAAATTTGACAGAACGCCAGCTGGCTGATTACTATTTGGCTGATCCTGAAATCTATAAAAAAACAGTGGAAGCTCTCCCAAGTGAGAAACGCTTGGATTCAGATGGCAATCGCCTATCCGAATCAGAACTGTATAACAATGCGGTCGATAGTGTCCCAACAAGTCAACTAAACTATACAGAGGATGAAAAGAAAGAAATCTATCTTTTTAGTCAGTTAAATGCTGTTGGAAACTTTGCGACAGGAACCATTGCGACAGATCCTCTAAATGATTCTCAGGTGGCTGTTATTGCCTCTATTTCAAAGGAGATGCCTGGCATTAGTATTTCTACTTCTTGGGATCGAAAGATTTTGGAAACTTCCCTTTCTTCTATAGTAGGAAGTGTATCCAGTGAAAAAGCTGGTCTTCCAGCTGAAGAAGCAGATGCTTATATCAAAAAGGGGTATTCTTTAAATGACCGTGTTGGGACTTCTTACCTGGAAAAACAATACGAGGAAACCTTGCAAGGAAAACGCTCGGTGAAAGAAGTTCACCTAGACAAGTATGGCAATATGGAAAGTGTCGAAAATATCGAAGATGGTACCAAAGGGAATAATATTAAACTGACTATTGATTTGGCCTTTCAAGATAGCGTGGACAATCTGCTTAAGAGTTACTTCAATTCCGAACTGGGAAATGGAGGAGCCAAGTATTCTGAAGGTGTGTATGCAGTTGCTCTAAATCCAAAAACAGGTGCTGTGTTATCCATGTCAGGGATCAAACATGACCTGAACACGGGAGAGTTAACACAGGATTCCTTGGGAACTGTGACCAATGTCTTTGTACCCGGTTCGGTTGTTAAGGCCGCTACCATCAGCTCAGGTTGGGAAAATGGTGTTTTATCAGGAAACCAAACCTTAACAGATCAGCCTATTGTTTTCCAAGGTTCAGCTCCAATTTATTCTTGGTATAAATTGGCATATGGATCTTTTCCTATTACAGCTGTGGAAGCCTTGGAGTATTCATCTAATGCTTACATGGTTCAAACCGCTCTTGGAATCATGGGCCAGACCTATCAACCAAATATGTTTGTTGGAACCAGCAATTTGGAAACAGCTATGGGAAAACTTCGTGCGACCTTTGGCGAATATGGCTTGGGGGCTGCGACCGGAATTGACCTACCAGATGAATCTACTGGATTTGTTCCCAAAGAGTATAGCTTTGCTAATTACATCACCAATGCCTTTGGGCAGTTTGATAACTACACTCCTATGCAATTGGCCCAGTATGTTGGAACTATTGCCAACAACGGTGTTCGGATTGCACCTCACATTGTCGAGGGAATTTATGGAAACAACGAACAAGGTGGCTTAGGGAACTTAATCCAATCTGTTGAAACCAAGGAAATGAATAAAATTAATATTTCTGAGTCTGACATGTCTATCTTGCACCAAGGATTTTACCAAGTATCGCATGGAACTAGTCCCCTAACGACAGGACGGGCGTTTTCAGATGGCGCCACTGTTTCTATCAGTGGTAAGACCGGTACAGGTGAAAGCTATGTAGCTGGTGGTCAAGAAGCTAATAATACCAATGCCGTGGCCTATGCTCCAACAGAAAATCCTCAAATTGCAGTTGCAGTAGTCTTTCCTCATAATACCAATTTAACCAAAAATGTTGGGCCAGCAATTGCTCGCGACATTATCAATTTATATAACCAACACCATCCAATGAATTAGAAAGGAAGCCATGCTTTATCCAACACCTATTGCTAAGTTGATTGACAGTTATTCCAAACTTCCTGGTATTGGGATTAAGACAGCAACTCGACTGGCCTTTTATACTATTGGAATGCCGGATGACGACGTCAATGAATTTGCAAAAAATCTTCTTGCAGCCAAGCGAGAATTGACCTATTGCTCTATTTGTGGACGATTAACAGATGAAGACCCGTGCTCTATCTGTACCGATCCTAGCCGTGATCAGTCTACGATTCTGGTCCTGGAGGATAGCCGCGATGTGGCGGCCATGGAAAATATTCAGGAATACCACGGACTTTACCATGTCTTACATGGTCTCATTTCACCTATGAATGGGATTAGCCCAGATGACATCAATCTTAAAAGTCTCATGACCCGCCTCATGGATAGCGAAGTTTCAGAGGTCATCGTGGCCACCAATGCAACAGCAGATGGTGAGGCGACTTCCATGTATATCTCTCGGCTTCTCAAACCTGCAGGGATTAAGGTTACTCGTCTAGCACGAGGCCTCGCTGTGGGAGCAGATATCGAGTATGCGGATGAAGTGACCCTCTTACGGGCTATTGAAAATCGAACAGAGTTGTAAGTGTAGACAAATTTACGAACTCCATTCATTTATAAAAAAATCAAGGAGGCTGAAAATCGTTCATATCGGCCTCTTTTTGTATAGTGTGATGAGTAGGAGCAGGTTCAAGTTTTAAAAAAACAAGCAAATATGATATACTAAAGAGCGAGTATTCTAGTAGAATTAGGACAAATAATATGAAACAAACGATTATTCTTTTATATGGTGGACGGAGTGCGGAACGTGAAGTCTCTGTCCTTTCAGCGGAGAGTGTCATGCGTGCGGTTAACTACGACCGTTTCACAGTTAAGACTTTCTTTATCAGTCAGTCAGGTGACTTTATCAAAACGCAGGAATTTAGTCAGACTCCAGGTCAAGAGGACCGTCTCATGACCAATGCGACCATTGATTGGGATAAGCAAGTTGTACCAAGTGCCATCTACGAAGAAGGGGCAGTTGTCTTTCCAGTTCTTCACGGTCCGATGGGAGAAGATGGCTCTGTTCAAGGATTTTTAGAAGTTTTGAGAATGCCTTACGTTGGTTGCAACATCTTGTCATCCAGTCTTGCCATGGATAAAATCACGACTAAGCGTGTTCTGGAATCTGCTGGTATTGCTCAAGTTCCTTATGTGGCCATCGTTGAAGGGGATGATGTGACTGCTAAAATCGCTGAAGTTGAAGAAAAATTGACTTATCCAGTCTTCACTAAGCCGTCAAACATGGGTTCTAGTGTCGGTATTTCTAAATCTGAAAATCAAGAAGAACTCCGCCAAGCTTTGGAACTTGCCTTCCGATATGACAGTCGTGTCTTGGTAGAGCAAGGAGTGAATGCCCGGGAAATCGAGGTTGGACTCTTGGGGAATTACAATGTTAAAAGCACGCTACCAGGAGAAGTAGTCAAGGATGTTGCCTTTTATGACTACGATGCCAAGTATATTGATAACAAGATTACCATGGATATCCCAGCCAAAATCAGTGATGATGTGGTAGCTGTCATGCGTCGAAATGCGGAAATAGCCTTCCGTGCCATTGGTGGTCTCGGTCTCTCTCGTTGCGATTTCTTCTATACAGACAAGGGAGAGATTTTCCTAAACGAGCTCAATACCATGCCAGGTTTCACCCAGTGGTCTATGTATCCACTACTTTGGGACAATATGGGAATCAGCTACCCAGACCTAATTGAGCGTTTGGTTGACCTTGCTAAAGAAAGTTTTGACAAGCGCGAAGCGCATTTGCTATAAAATGAAAGAGAGGGTAGAAGCCAGAACCATCCCTGCAAGGTGATCAGAGTTCTCGGACTTCGACCCTTTTTAAAGGAGTAGAAATGAAATTAACAATTCATGAAGTGGCCCAAGTTGTCGGAGCTAAAAATGATGTTAGCATCTTTGAGGACACCCAGTTAGAAAAGGCTGAGTTTGATAGTCGTTTGATTGGGACTGGAGATTTATTTATGCCACTCAAAGGTGCGCGTGATGGCCATGACTTTATCGAAACAGCCTTTGAAAATGGTGCAGCAGTAACCCTGTCTGAGAAAGAGGTTGCAAATCATCCCTATATTCTAGTAGCTGACGTCTTGACTGCCTTTCAAACTCTAGCTGCCTACTATCTTGAAAAAACAGGAGTTGATGTCTTTGCTGTTACAGGTTCAAATGGCAAGACAACGACCAAGGATATGCTAGCGCATTTACTGTCAACGACCTACAAGACCTACAAAACACAAGGAAACTACAATAACGAGATTGGCCTTCCTTACACAGTTCTCCATATGCCTGAGGGGACAGAAAAGTTGGTCTTGGAGATGGGGCAGGACCACTTGGGCGATATTCATCTCTTGTCTGAATTAGCTCGTCCAAAAACAGCCATCGTGACCTTGGTTGGAGAGGCTCATTTAGCCTTTTTCAAAGATCGTTCGGAAATCGCTAAAGGGAAAATGCAAATTGCAGATGGCATGGCTGAAGGTTCTTTGCTTTTGGCACCAGCTGACCCGATTGTAGAGGCCTACTTGCCAGCTGATAAAAAGGTGGTTCGTTTTGGGCAAGGAGCAGAGCTGGAAATCACAGACTTGGTTGAGCGTAAGGACAGTCTTACATTTAAGGCTAATTTCTTGGAACAAGCTCTTGATTTGCCAGTGACTGGTAAGTACAATGCCACTAATGCTATGATTGCGTCCTATGTTGCCCTACAAGAAGGAGTTTCAGAGGAGCAGATTCGTCAGGCCTTCCAAGGTCTTGAATTGACGCGTAACCGTACCGAATGGAAGAAAGCAGCCAATGGAGCAGATATCCTATCAGATGTTTACAATGCCAATCCAACTGCTATGAAGTTGATTTTGGAGACATTCTCTGCCATTCCAACCAATGAAGGAGGCAAGAAAATCGCTGTTCTAGCAGACATGAAGGAACTCGGCGACCAGTCTATTCAACTCCATAACCAGATGATTTTGAGCCTCTCGCCAGATGTGCTGGATACCGTGATTTTCTATGGAGAAGATATTACTGAATTAGCCCAACTTGCCAGTCAAATGTTCCCAATCGGCCACGTTTACTATTTCAAGAAAACAGAAGACCAAGACCAATTTGAAGACCTAGTCAAGCAGGTCAAAGAAAGCCTTGGAGCCCACGACCAAATCCTACTCAAAGGTTCCAATTCTATGAATCTAGCCAAGTTGGTAGAAAGTTTAGAAACTGAAGGCAAGTAATTTTGTCAAACATTTACGTATTTTTAAATCCATTTTTGACAAATAGCATGGTATAATAATATGCAGGAAAATTTTGAATCATGAGGAAGACTAGATGAATTTATGGGATATTTTCTTTACGACCCAAGCAACAGAACCACCCAAATTTGACCTTTTTTGGTACGTGAGTATATTTACACTATTAGCCTTGACCTTTTATACAGCCTATCGTTATCGTGAAAAGAAGGTTTACCAACGATTTTTCCAAATCTTGCAGGCAGTTCAGTTGATCCTCCTTTATGGCTGGTATTGGGTCAATCATATGCCACTGTCAGAAAGTTTACCCTTTTACCATTGCCGTATGGCTATGTTTGTGGTGCTCTTGCTTCCTGGTCAGTCTAAATATAGGCAGTATTTTGCATTGCTAGGAACATTTGGGACATTAGCAGCCTTTGTTTATCCAGTGCCAGATGCCTATCCTTTCCCCCATATTGCCATCTTGTCCTTTATCTTTGGGCATTTAGCACTCTTGGGGAACTCTCTAGTTTATCTATTGAGACAGTATAATGCGCGATTGCTGGATGTGAAAGGAATTTTTCTCATGACCTTTGCACTAAATGCCTTGATTTTTGTGGTTAATTTAGTAACAGGTGGAGATTACGGATTCTTGACAAAACCGCCATTGGTTGGAGATCACGGCTTAGTAGCTAATTATTTAATCGTTTCCCTGGCCTTGTCGGCAGCCATTACTTTGACTAAGAAAATTTTGGAACTATTTTTAGCACAAGAAGCAGAAAAAATGATTGCAAAGAAAGCTTAGAAATGAGCTTTCTTTTTTCATAACTCTGATTTTTTATAATTTGTTTGGAAAATAAAAAAAGTTGATGAGCAAAAGTGAAAAAATAGCAAGTAAATTTAGGAAAAAACTAAGCACAATTAGATTTTTTGTGTTATAATATTCTGTGAATAGCTATGCCTATGTTTAGCTATGGAATAATACGAAGTGCGAAACTTGGAAGATAGAGAGGATGCGATGTAATGGCTAGAGAAGGCTTTTTTACAGGTCTAGATATTGGAACAAGCTCTGTCAAGGTGCTTGTAGCCGAGCAGAGAAATGGTGAATTAAATGTAATTGGCGTGAGTAATGCCAAAAGTAAAGGTGTAAAGGATGGAATTATTGTTGATATTGATGCAGCAGCAACTGCTATCAAGTCAGCTATTTCCCAAGCAGAAGAAAAGGCAGGCATTTCGATTAAATCAGTGAATGTCGGCTTGCCTGGTAATCTTTTGCAGGTAGAACCAACTCAAGGGATGATTCCAGTAACATCTGATACCAAGGAAATTACGGATCAAGATGTTGAAAATGTTGTCAAATCAGCTTTGACAAAGAGTATGACACCTGACCGTGAAGTCATTACCTTTATTCCTGAAGAATTTATTGTGGATGGTTTCCAAGGGATTCGTGACCCACGTGGCATGATGGGGGTTCGCCTTGAAATGCGTGGCTTGCTTTATACAGGTCCTCGTACTATCTTGCACAATTTGCGTAAGACGGTTGAGCGTGCAGGTGTTCAGGTTGAAAATATTATTATTTCGCCACTAGCAATGGTTCAATCAGTTTTGAACGAAGGTGAACGTGAATTTGGTGCTACAGTGATTGATATGGGGGCAGGTCAAACGACTGTCGCTACAATCCGTAACCAAGAACTTCAGTTCACCAATATTCTCCAAGAAGGTGGAGATTATGTAACTAAGGATATCTCTAAAGTCTTGAAAACTTCTCAGAAGTTGGCTGAAGGTTTGAAATTAAACTATGGAGAGGCTTACCCTCCTCTTGCAAGCAAAGAAACCTTCCAAGTAGAAGTTATTGGAGAAGTAGAAGCAGTCGAAGTGACGGAAGCCTACTTGTCAGAAATTATTTCTGCACGAATCAAGCACATCCTTGAACAAATTAAGCAAGAATTAGATAGAAGACGTCTATTGGACCTCCCTGGTGGCATTGTCTTGATTGGTGGAAATGCTATTTTACCGGGTATGGTAGAATTGGCTCAAGAAGTCTTTGGCGTTCGTGTCAAACTCTATGTTCCAAACCAAGTTGGTATTCGCAATCCAGCCTTTGCGCATGTGATTAGTCTATCGGAATTCGCTGGACAATTGACAGAAGTCAATCTTTTGGCTCAACGAGCAGTCAAGGGTGAAGTTGCTCTGACTCATCAACCAATTAGTTTTGGGGGAATGATTCAGAAAACAGCTCAGTTTGTACAATCAACGCCTGTTCAACCAGCTCCTGCTCCAGAAGTAGAGCCGGTGGCTCCTACAGAACCAATGGCGGATTTCCAACAAGCTTCACAAAATAAACCGAAATTAGCAGATCGTTTCCGTGGCTTGATCGGAAGCATGTTTGACGAATAAAGAGGAAAAATAAATTATGACATTTTCATTTGATACAGCTGCTGCTCAAGGTGCAGTGATTAAAGTAATTGGTGTCGGTGGAGGTGGTGGCAATGCCATCAACCGTATGGTCGACGAAGGTGTTACAGGCGTAGAATTTATCGCAGCAAACACAGATGTACAAGCATTGAGTAGTACAAAAGCTGAGACTGTTATTCAGTTGGGACCTAAATTGACTCGTGGTTTGGGTGCAGGAGGTCAACCTGAGGTTGGTCGTAAAGCTGCTGAAGAAAGCGAAGAAACACTGACGGAAGCTATCAGTGGCGCAGATATGGTTTTCATCACTGCTGGTATGGGAGGAGGCTCTGGAACTGGAGCTGCTCCTGTTATTGCTCGTATCGCCAAAGATTTAGGTGCTCTTACAGTTGGTGTTGTGACACGTCCTTTCGGTTTTGAAGGAAGCAAGCGTGGACAATTTGCTGTTGAAGGAATCAACCAACTTCGTGAGCATGTAGATACTCTATTGATTATTTCAAACAACAACTTGCTTGAAATTGTTGATAAGAAAACTCCCCTTCTTGAAGCTCTTAGCGAAGCGGATAACGTACTTCGTCAAGGTGTTCAAGGAATTACCGATTTGATTACCAATCCAGGATTGATTAACCTTGACTTTGCCGATGTGAAAACAGTTATGGCAAACAAAGGGAATGCTCTCATGGGTATTGGTATCGGTAGTGGAGAAGAACGTGTGGTAGAAGCGGCGCGTAAGGCAATTTACTCTCCACTTCTTGAAACAACAATTGATGGAGCAGAAGATGTGATTGTCAACGTTACTGGTGGTCTTGATTTAACCTTGATTGAAGCTGAAGAGGCTTCACAAATTGTGAATCAGGCAGCAGGTCAAGGAGTGAACATCTGGCTCGGTACTTCAATTGATGAAAGTATGCGTGATGAAATTCGTGTAACAGTTGTTGCAACAGGTGTTCGTCAAGACCGCGTAGAGAAGGTTGTTGCTCCACAAGCTAGACCTACTACTAACTACCGTGAGACAGTGAAACCAGCTCATTCACATGGCTTTGATCGTCATTTTGATATGGCAGAAACAGCTGAATTGCCAAAACAAAATCCACGTCGTTTGGAACCAACTCAAGCATCTGCTTTTGGTGATTGGGATCTTCGCCGTGAATCGATTGTTCGTACAACAGATTCAGTCGTTTCTCCAGTTGAACGCTTTGAAGCCCCAACATCACAAGATGAAGATGAATTGGATACACCTCCATTTTTCAAAAATCGTTAAGTAAATGAATGTAAAAGAAAATACAGAACTTGTTTTTCGAGAAGTTGCAGAGGCTAGTCTGAGTGCTCATCGAAAGAGTGGATCAGTCTCTGTCATTGCAGTTACCAAGTATGTAGATGTACCGACAGCGGAAGCCTTGCTTCCGCTAGGTGTTCATCATATCGGTGAAAATCGTGTCGATAAGTTTCTGGAGAAATATGAAGCTTTAAAAGATCGAGATGTGACTTGGCATTTGATTGGTACCTTGCAAAGACGTAAGGTGAAAGATGTCATACAATTTGTTGATTATTTCCATGCCTTGGATTCCGTCAAGCTAGCAGAGGAAATACAAAAAAGAAGTGACCGAGTCATCAAGTGTTTCCTTCAAGTAAATATTTCTAAAGAAGAAAGCAAACACGGTTTTTCGAGAGAGGAACTGCTGGAAATCTTGCCAGAGTTAGCCAGACTAGATAAGATTGAATATGTTGGTTTAATGACGATGGCACCCTTTGAGGCTAGCAGTGAGCAGTTGAAAGAGATTTTCAAGGCGACCCAAGATTTGCAAAGAGAAATTCAAGAAAAACAAATTCCAAATATGCCTATGACCGAGTTAAGTATGGGAATGAGTCGTGATTATAAAGAAGCGATTCAATTCGGTTCCACCTTTGTTCGTATAGGTACAGCATTTTTTAAGTAGGAGAGAACCATGTCTTTAAAAGATAGATTCGATAGATTTATAGATTATTTTACGGAGGATGAGGATTCAAGTCTCCCTTATGAAAAAAGAGATGAGCCTGTGTTTACTCCAGTAAATTCTTCACAGGAACCGGCTCTCCCAATGAATCAACCTTCACAGTCTGCTGGTGCAAAAGATAGCAATATCACCAGACTTCATGCAAGACAACAGGAATTGGCAAATCAGAGTCAGCGTGCAACGGATAAGGTCATTATAGATGTTCGTTATCCTAGAAAATATGAAGACGCAACAGAAATTGTTGATTTATTGGCAGGAAACGAAAGTATCTTGATTGATTTTCAATATATGACAGAAGTGCAAGCTCGTCGTTGTTTGGACTATTTGGATGGAGCTTGTCATGTTTTAGCTGGAAATTTGAAAAAGGTAGCTTCTACCATGTATCTGTTGACACCAGTGAATGTTATTGTCAATGTTGAAGATATCCGTTTACCAGATGAAGAACAAAATGGTGAGTTTGGCTTTGATATGAAGCGAAATAGAGTACGATAATGATTTTTTTAATTCGTATGATTTATAATGCAGTGGATATTTACTCCCTGATTTTGGTAGCCTTTGCTGTTATGTCTTGGTTTCCAGGCGCCTACGAATCAAGTTTGGGTCGTTGGATTGTAGCATTGGTAAAACCAGTGCTTGCTCCTTTGCGACGCCTGCCTTTACAGATAGCAGGTCTTGATTTATCTGTTTGGGTTGCGATTGTTTTGATTCGATTTTTAGGAGAAAACCTAGTCCGTTTTCTGGCGATGATAGGATGAATAAAGGGATTTACCAGCATTTCTCCATAGAAGATCGTCCATTTCTTGACAAGGGAATGGAATGGATAAAGAAGGTAGAAGATAGCTATGCTCCTTTTTTAACTCCTTTTATCAATCCTCATCAGGAGAAGCTATTAAAGATTTTGGCCAAAACCTATGGTCTTGCTTGTAGCAGTAGTGGGGAATTCGTCTCGAGTGAGTATGTTCGAGTTTTATTATACCCAGATTATTTCCAGCCAGAGTTTTCAGATTTTGAAATATCTCTTCAGGAAATAGTGTATTCCAATAAATTTGAACACTTAACGCATGCTAAGATTTTAGGGACAGTCATCAATCAATTAGGGATTGAACGGAAACTTTTTGGAGATATCCTAGTAGATGAAGAACGGGCGCAGATTATGATTAATCAGCAGTTTCTTCTTCTATTTCAAGATGGATTAAAGAAAATTGGCCGTATACCTGTTTCGCTGGAGGACCGTCCTTTCACCGAGAAAATAGATAAGCTAGAACAGTATCGAGAGCTGGATTTATGTGTGTCTAGTTTTAGATTAGATGTTCTTTTATCAAATATTTTGAAACTATCTAGGAATCAAGCAAACCAGTTGATTGAAAAGAAACTTGTCCAAGTAAATTATCATGTGGTAGACAAATCAGATTATATTGTTCAAGTTGGAGACTTGATTAGTGTGAGAAAATTTGGGCGCTTGAGATTGCTTCAAGATAAGGGACAAACAAAAAAAGAGAAGAAAAAAATAACCGTCCAGTTATTATTAAGTAAGTGAGGAATAGAATGCCAATTACATCATTAGAAATAAAGGACAAAACCTTTGGAACTCGATTCAGAGGTTTTGATCCAGAAGAAGTCGATGAATTTTTAGATATTGTGGTTCGTGATTACGAAGATCTTGTTCGTGCGAATCATGATAAAGATTTACGTATTAAGAGTTTAGAAGAGCGTTTGTCTTACTTTGACGAAATGAAAGATTCATTGAGCCAGTCTGTATTGATTGCCCAAGACACAGCTGAGCGAGTGAAACAAGCGGCACATGAACGTTCAAACAATATCGTTCACCAAGCAGAGCAAGATGCGCAACGCTTGTTGGAAGAAGCTAAATATAAGGCAAACGAGATTCTTCGTCAAGCAACTGATAATGCTAAGAAAGTCGCTGTTGAAACAGAAGAATTGAAGAACAAGAGCCGTGTCTTCCACCAACGTCTCAAATCTACAATTGAGAGTCAGTTGGCTATTGTTGAATCTTCAGATTGGGAAGATATTCTCCGTCCAACAGCTACTTATCTTCAAACCAGTGATGAAGCCTTTAAAGAAGTGGTTAGCGAAGTACTTGGAGAACCGATTCCAGCTCCAATTGAGGAAGAACCAATTGATATGACACGTCAGTTCTCTCAAGCAGAAATGGCAGAGTTACAAGCTCGTATTGAGGCAGCCAATAAAGAATTGGCTGAATTTGAAGCTCAGGCTAAACAGGAAGTGGAAAATCCAACTCCTGTAGTGAGTCCTCAAGTTGAAGAAGAGCCTGCTCATCCAGTTGGTCCAATGTACGAAGAACCAGAAGTAGTCCCAAGCCATTACTCAGGCCCAACACCAGCTACTGAAGCTGTAAACTCAGAACCAGGTTTTGTGGCACCGCAAGAATCTGTTACAATTTTATAAGAAATATTCTGAGAACAATATCTTATCCTTATATTTCCAGCGAGCAGGAGATGGTGTGAGTCCTGTAATCCCTAATGATAAGGTTATCCTCTCAAAAACTCAAATCTGAATGGAGTAAGATTTGACGTTTCCCACGTTACGGGATAAGAGGAAAAAAGCTGAGTCTTTTTTCGAATAAAGGTGGTACCACGATTTTCGTCCTTTTTGGCAGTCGTGGTTTTTAATTTGTTATTATTTATAAAGGAGATACCATGAAACTCAAAGATACCCTTAATCTTGGGAAAACAGCTTTCCCAATGCGTGCAGGCCTTCCTACCAAAGAGCCAGTTTGGCAAAAGGAATGGGAAGATGCAAAACTTTACCAACGTCGTCAAGAATTGAACCAAGGAAAACCTCATTTCACCTTGCATGATGGCCCTCCATACGCGAACGGAAATATCCATGTTGGACACGCTATGAACAAGATTTCAAAAGATATCATTGTTCGTTCAAAATCAATGTCAGGTTTTTACGCACCATTTATCCCGGGTTGGGACACTCATGGTCTGCCAATCGAGCAAGTTTTGGCAAAACAAGGTGTCAAACGTAAAGAAATGGACTTGGTTGAGTACTTGAAACTTTGCCGTGAATACGCTCTTTCTCAAGTAGATAAACAACGTGAAGACTTTAAACGTTTGGGTGTTTCTGGTGACTGGGAAAATCCATATGTGACTTTGACTCCTGACTATGAAGCAGCTCAAATCCGTGTCTTCGGTGAGATGGCTAATAAAGGTTATATCTACCGTGGTGCCAAGCCAGTTTACTGGTCTTGGTCATCTGAGTCTGCCCTTGCTGAAGCAGAGATTGAATACCATGACTTGGTTTCAACTTCCCTTTACTATGCCAATAAGGTCAAAGATGGCAAAGGTGTTCTAGATACAGATACTTACATCGTTGTCTGGACAACTACTCCATTTACCATCACAGCTTCTCGTGGTTTGACTGTTGGTGCAGATATTGATTACGTCTTGGTTCAACCTGCTGGTGAAACTCGTAAGTTTGTCGTTGCTGCAGAATTGTTGACTAGCTTGTCTGAGAAATTTGGCTGGGTTGATGTTCAAGTTTTGGCAACTTACCGTGGTCAAGAACTCAACCACATCGTAACAGAACATCCATGGGATACAGCTGTAGATGAATTGGTGATCCTTGGTGATCACGTTACAACAGACTCTGGTACAGGTATTGTCCATACCGCCCCTGGTTTTGGTGAGGACGACTACAATGTTGGTATTGCTAATGGTCTTGAAGTAGCAGTCACTGTTGACGAACGTGGTATCATGATGGCTAATGCTGGTCCTGAGTTTGAAGGTCAATTCTATGAAAAGGTAGTTCCAACTGTTATTGGAAAACTTGGTAACCTCCTTCTTGCCCAAGAAGAAATCTCTCACTCATACCCATTTGACTGGCGTACCAAGAAACCAATCATCTGGCGTGCAGTACCACAATGGTTTGCCTCAGTTTCTAAATTCCGCCAAGAAATCTTGGACGAAATTGAAAAGGTGAAATTCCACTCAGAATGGGGTAAAGTCCGTCTTTACAATATGATTCGTGACCGTGGTGACTGGGTCATCTCTCGTCAACGTGCTTGGGGTGTTCCACTTCCAATCTTCTACGCTGAAGACGGTACAGCGATTATGACAGCTGAAACTATTGAGCATGTAGCTCAACTCTTTGAAGAACATGGTTCAAGCATTTGGTGGGAACGTGATGCTAAGGACCTCTTGCCAGAAGGATTTACTCATCCAGGTTCACCAAATGGTGAGTTCAAAAAAGAAACAGATATCATGGACGTTTGGTTTGACTCAGGTTCATCATGGAATGGGGTTGTAGTGAACCGTCCTGAGTTGACTTACCCAGCAGACCTTTACCTAGAAGGTTCTGACCAATACCGTGGTTGGTTCAACTCTTCACTCATCACATCTGTTGCCAACCATGGTGTAGCACCTTACAAACAAATCTTGTCACAAGGTTTTGCCCTTGATGGTAAAGGTGAGAAGATGTCTAAATCTCTTGGAAATACCATTGCTCCAAGTGATGTTGAAAAACAATTTGGTGCAGAAATCTTGCGTCTCTGGGTAACAAGTGTTGACTCAAGCAATGACGTACGTATCTCTATGGATATCTTGAGCCAAGTCTCTGAAACTTACCGTAAGATTCGTAACACTCTTCGTTTCTTGATTGCCAATACATCTGACTTTAACCCAGCTCAAGATGCAGTCGCTTACGAAGAGCTTCGCTCAGTTGATAAGTACATGACTATTCGCTTTAACCAGCTTGTCAAGACCATTCGTGATGCTTATGCAAACTTTGAATTCTTGACAATCTATAAGGCCTTGGTGAACTTTATCAACGTTGACTTGTCAGCCTTCTATCTTGATTTTGCTAAAGACGTTGTCTACATCGAAGGTGCCAAATCATTGGAACGCCGTCAAATGCAGACTGTCTTCTATGACATTCTTGTGAAAATCACGAAACTCTTGACTCCAATCCTTCCTCACACTGCGGAGGAAATCTGGTCATACCTTGAGTTTGAAGCAGAAGACTTCGTTCAATTGTCAGAATTGCCAGAAGCGGAAACTTTTGCTAATCAAGAGGAAATCTTGGATACATGGGCTGCCTTCATGGACTTCCGTGGACAAGCTCAAAAAGCCTTGGAAGAAGCTCGTAATGCAAAAGTAATCGGTAAATCACTTGAAGCACACTTGACAGTTTATCCAAATGAAGTTGTGAAAACTCTACTCGAAGCAGTAAACAGCAATGTAGCTCAACTTTTAATCGTGTCTGAATTGACCATCGCAGAGGGACCAGCTCCAGAAACTGCTGTTAGCTTCGAAGATGTAGCCTTTACAGTTGAACGTGCTGCAGGCCAAGTATGTGACCGTTGCCGTCGTATCGACCCAACAACAGCAGAACGCAGCTACCACGCAGTCATCTGTGACCACTGTGCAAGCATCGTAGAAGAAAACTTTGCGGACGCTGTCGCAGAAGGATTTGAAGAGAAATAAGATTGAAAAGTCTAGGCAAAACTTAATTTGAGAAGAAAAGACAACTAATTTTATAATCTATAAAACGCATTGTATCACGTTTTTGAACACCTGATATGATGTGTTTTTATTTATTTTGAAAATTTGCCAGGTGTGACTTTGTATACTCATATTCAATGAAAATCAAAAAGCAAACTAGGAAGCTAGCCGCAGGTTGCTCAAAACACTGTTTTGAGGTTGTAGATAAGACTGACGAAGTCAGTCACATATATATGACAAGGGGACGCTGACGTGGTTTGAAGAGATTTTCGAAGAGTATCAACAAGAATCAAAGAGAAAGGTAGCAAATTAATAGCAGTAAGATAAAATACGAATTTGATATTAGGGATAAGATTGGTAAATTGTGTCATATTTTTATAATAATAAATTTACACAGTTGCTTTTGATTTCTGAAAAGTATGATATTTTATTTCATATTATGCAAATTTTTATTTTATAATATCAGAAAATGCTTTTTTTTTTTAGGAAATATGATACAATCTTATTTGAAAAAAATAAAAAGGAGATTTTATTATGAAATCAAAAACACTTGCTTTAATTAGTGGTATCGTCGGTCTTGTGGGAGGAATTTTACTTCTTATTGGTCCTTTTGTCTTGTTAGGAACAGCGGTAAATACAGCTGCTACAACTCTTAATGGAGGAGCTACTGCAGGGGCTGTTTCAGGTGTTGCCTTACTCTTGAATGCCTTGAAGATTGCAAATCTTGTTCTTGGTATCATTGCTATTGTTTACTATAAAGGAGATAATCGTGTAGGTGCAGCTCCGTCTGTACTAATGATTGTTTCTGGTGGAGTTAGTCTCATTCCATTCTTAGGATGGGTTGGGGGGATTCTTGCTATTATTGGAGGATCTCTATTCCTTGCAACATTGAAGAAATTCAAATCAGAAGAATAAAAGGTATTTTAGCATGAAAAGAACAAAAAAGTTTATCGGTCTAGGAATAGTTCTATTATCTGTTTCTCTTCTCGTTGCATGTGGAGCACAAAGTTCAAAGACTGCTTCAACAAGTAATGATGAGAAGACAGTAGCAACATCTAATACCTCAAAAGAAACAATCACTCTTGATACACCGGTTGTAACAGACGATGCGATTGAATCAATACGTACTTATGCAGATTATATAGATCTTTATAAAAAGATTTTTGATGATTATTTTACTAAAGCTGAGGAAAGTTTCAAAGGCACAGCTATGGAAAATAATGAGTCGTTTACTAAACTAAAAGAGTCAACTCAAAAATTATTCGATGCGCAGAAAAAAATATATGATTTGCTAGGGTCAACTGAGATTAAGGAAGATGATAAATCAAAATTGTCTCAACAATTGAAAGACTTTAGAGACAATTTGCAAAAACAGTTGAAAACTTTGACATCTCAACTACAGTAAGATAGAAATTTTTTTGTAGTAATTGAGAAATAATTGATTAAATTACACCCCAAATGTTAGAAATTGGGGTGTTTTTTAAAGGTTAAATAATGAAGATAGAATAGAAACAACCAAAAACAATGTGATTGCCAAACAGTCCTTTCCTTTTTGGTTTTGACTAGCTTTTTTGTGAAAAATTGTGTAAAATAGAATAGATAAACGAGGGGAAACCTCGGAAAATTTAAAGGAGAATCCATCTAATGGTAAAATTGGTTTTTGCTCGCCACGGTGAGTCTGAATGGAACAAAGCTAACCTTTTCACTGGTTGGGCTGATGTTGATTTGTCTGAAAAAGGTACACAACAAGCGATTGACGCTGGTAAATTGATCAAAGAAGCTGGTATCGAATTTGACCAAGCTTACACTTCAGTATTGAAACGTGCTATCAAAACAACAAACTTGGCTCTTGAAGCTTCTGACCAATTGTGGGTTCCAGTTGAAAAATCATGGCGCTTGAACGAACGTCACTACGGTGGTTTGACTGGTAAAAACAAAGCTGAAGCAGCTGAACAATTTGGTGATGAGCAAGTTCACATTTGGCGTCGTTCATACGATGTATTGCCTCCAAACATGGACCGTGATGATGAGCACTCAGCTCACACAGACCGTCGTTACGCTTCACTTGACGACTCAGTTATCCCAGATGCTGAAAACTTGAAAGTGACTTTGGAACGTGCCCTTCCATTCTGGGAAGATAAAATCGCTCCAGCTCTTAAAGATGGTAAAAACGTATTCGTAGGAGCTCACGGTAACTCAATCCGTGCCCTTGTAAAACACATCAAAGGTTTGTCAGATGACGAAATCATGGACGTGGAAATCCCTAACTTCCCACCATTGGTATTCGAATTTGACGAAAAATTGAACGTCGTTTCTGAATACTACCTTGGAAAATAATTTATAAACAGAAATCCTAGAAATTCCTAGGATTTTTTGTTTTTGCTTCTGGTTTCCAACTAGTTGAAAAAGCGTTATAATGGTAGTAGGAAGTAATTTGTTTGAGAGAGGGTGGGTCTGATGGCTTATATTGAGATGAAACGCTGTTATAAGCGTTATCAGGTTGGGGACACGGAGATTGTGGCCAATCGTGATGTGAATTTTGAAATTGAAAAGGGTGAATTGGTTATTATTCTAGGTGCGTCAGGTGCTGGTAAGTCAACAGTTCTTAACCTTCTTGGGGGAATGGATACCAATGATGAAGGGGAAATCTGGATTGATGGTGCCAATATTGCAGACTATAGTTCCTACCAGAGGACCAATTATCGTAGAAATGATGTCGGTTTTGTTTTTCAGTTTTATAATCTAGTTTCCAATCTAACCTCTAAGGAAAATGTGGAGTTGGCTTCAGAAATCGTGACAGATGCCTTGAATCCTGAACAGGTATTGACAGATGTAGGTCTGGCTCATCGTCTCAATAACTTTCCAGCCCAGCTTTCTGGAGGGGAGCAACAGCGAGTCTCCATTGCACGCGCAGTAGCCAAAAATCCTAAAATTCTCCTTTGTGATGAACCGACAGGCGCCTTGGATTATCAGACAGGCAAGCAAGTCTTGAAGATTCTCCAAGACATGTCTCGTCAAAAGGGAGCGACGGTGATTATCGTGACTCACAATGGAGCTTTGGCGCCCATTGCTGATCGCGTGATTCATATGCACGATGCCAGTGTCAAGGATGTGGTGATGAACCAGCATCCTCAGGATATCGACAGTTTGGAGTACTAGCATGATCAAGCGAAAAACCTATTGGAAGGACTTAATTCAGTCCTTCACAGGCTCTAAGGGGCGTTTTTTATCCATCTTAACCTTGATGATGTTGGGTTCTTTAGCCCTAGTAGGCCTCAAAGTAACTAGCCCCAACATGGAGGCGACAGCTAATGCTTATTTAACAACTGCTCAAACCTTGGATTTGGCAGTTATGTCTAATTATGGTTTGGATCAAACAGATCAAGAAGAACTAGAACAGATAGAGGGCGCAGAGGTTGAGTTTGGCTATTTGACAGATGTGACTATGGAAAATGGGCAGGATGCCATTCGGCTGTACTCCAAACCAGAGCGAATTTCAACCTTTCAGCTAAGAGAGGGACGACTTCCTCAGTCAGACGAGGAAATCGCTTTGGCCACTCATTTGCAAGGCCGATACAGCGTGGGACAGGAGATTAGTTTTAAAGAAAAAGAAGAGGGTCATTCCTCTTTAAAAGACCATAGGTATACCATTACTGGTTTTGTGGATTCAGCTGAAATCCTCTCTCAGAGAGATATGGGCTACGCAGCAAGTGGAAGTGGGACTCTGACAGCCTATGGGGTGATTTTACCTAGTCAGTTTGATCAGAAAGTCTACAATATAGCTCGTTTGAAATATCAAGATTTAGCATGCTTAAATGCTTTTTCATCAGCTTATGAAGAAAAATCCAAGCAACATCAGGAAGAACTTGAACAAGTTCTATCAGATAATGGCAAGGCACGTTTGCAAGTCTTGAAAAAAGAAGGGCAAGAGTCTCTAGACAAAGGTCAAGAGACCATTGACAAGGCTGAGACTAATTTGCAGGAAGGCAAGCGTCGTTTAGCAACTGCTCAAGCTCGTTTACAGGCTCAAGAAAGTCAACTAGCCTTGCTTCCTCAAGCTCAGAGAGAGCAGGCTAGTGCTCAACTTACCCAAGCTAAGCAGGAATTGAGCAAGGAAGAGGACAAACTAAAGCAGGCTGAACAAAATTTAGCCCAAGAAAAGGAAAAATTAGAAAAACATCAGCAAGTCTTGGATGATTTAGCTGATCCCAAGTATCAAGTCTATAATCGTCAGACTATGCCTGGCGGTCAAGGTTATCTCATGTACAGTAATGCTTCAGCCAGTATTCGGGCAGTGGGCAATATCTTTCCTGTGGTGCTTTATGCTGTTGCAGCTATGGTGACCTTTACAACCATGACTCGCTTTGTGGATGAAGAGCGAACACATGCTGGGATTTTTAAGGCCTTGGGTTATCGTAGCAAGGATATTATTGCCAAGTTTCTCCTCTACGGTCTAGTAGCTGGGACTGTCGGAACAGCTCTAGGTAGCATACTTGGACATTATTTGCTAGCTAGTGTGATTTCAAGCGTCATTACAAAAGGTATGGTGGTGGGAGAAACACAGATTCAGTTCTATTGGACCTATAGTTTATTAGCTCTTGGTTTGAGTTGGTTGGCGAGTGTGTTACCAGCCTACTTGGTAGCTCGTAGGGAACTTCATGATGAAGCAGCCCAGCTTTTACTGCCTAAACCACCTGTCAAAGGAGCTAAAATCTTACTGGAGCGCATCGGTTTTATTTGGCGTCGTCTCAGTTTTACTCATAAGGTAACAGCTCGAAATATCTTCCGTTATAAGCAGCGGATGTTGATGACGATCTTTGGTGTGGCAGGTTCTGTAGCTCTGCTTTTTGCAGGTTTGGGAATTCAATCCTCTGTAGCAGGAGTTCCGTCTAGACAGTTTCAACAAATCCAACAGTATCAAATGATTGTCTCTGAAAATCCTAGTGCGACCAATCAAGACAAGGCAGAGTTGGAAGAAGTGTTGAAAGGGCAGGATATTCAAGCCTACCAGAAAATTTATTCTAAGATGCTAGACAAGGATTTCAAAGGTAAGGCTAGTCTTCAGACCATTACCCTTATGATGACAGAGAAGGAGGATTTGACTCCCTTTATCCATCTTCAAAATCATCAGCAGAATCTGACATTAAAAGATGGCGTCGTTATTACAGCTAAACTTGCCCAGCTGGCAGGTGTTAAGGTTGGACAGACTCTAGAAATTGAAGGTAAGGAACTAACGGTCGCTGCTATTACTGAGAACTACGTTGGTCATTTTATTTATATGAGTCAGACTGACTATGAGCAACTTTACGGACAGCTACCCCAAGCTAATACATATCTGGTCTCGTTAAGGGATACCAGTGCTACTAGTATCGAAAGGCAGGCAGGTTTGCTTATGAATCAAGCTGCGGTGTCCAGCGTCGTACAGAATGCTTCAGCTATTCGGCTCTTTGACTCGGTCGCAAGTTCACTCAATCAGACCATGACCATCTTGGTCATCGTGTCGGTTCTGTTGGCTATTGTTATCCTTTACAATTTGACCAATATCAACGTAGCTGAGAGAATCCGTGAACTCTCCACTATCAAGGTTCTCGGTTTTCATAATAATGAAGTCACCCTCTACATTTATCGTGAGACGATTGTGCTGTCCCTTGTGGGAATCGTATTTGGTCTGGTATCTGGTTTCTATTTACACCAATTTTTGATTCAAATGATTTCGCCTGCGACTATTCTCTTTTATCCGCAGGTAGGCTGGGAAGTCTATGTGATTCCTGTGGCAGCAGTAAGCATCATTTTGATCTTGCTTGGTTTCTTTGTCAATTATCATCTGAGAAAAGTTGATATGTTAGAAGCCCTAAAATCTGTAGAGTAATACTCAATGAAAATCAAAGAGCAAACTAGGAAGCAAGCCGTAGGTTGCTCAAAGCACCGCTTTGAGGTTGCAGATAAAGCTGACGTGGTTTGAAGAGATTTTCGAAGAGTAAGGTAGTTATTTTTAGCTGATTGAACTTGTATTTACTCGTAAATAAAAATCCTCCGTTTCAAAGAGTAGGGAACTCTTTGTGACAGAGGATTTTTTCTATAGGGCTTTAGCAGCTGCAATTGCGGCTTCAAAGTTTGGTTCAGAGTTGATATTGTCCACGTATTCAACGTAGCGAATAGTATTGTCAGTATCGAGGACAAAGACTGCGCGTGCCAATAGGTGCCACTCATTGATTAAGAGGGCATAATCACGTCCAAAGGAATGGTCGAAATAGTCTGAGAGCATGATGGCATTTTCAATACCTTCAGCACCACACCAACGTTTTTGGGCAAATGGTAGGTCCATTGAAACAGTCAAGACAACCGTATTATCCAGTCCAGCCAGTTCTTCATTAAAACGACGCGTTTGAGTTGAGCAGATACCTGTATCGATAGAAGGCACGACACTCAAGACTTTTTTCTTGCCATCAAAATCAGCCAGAGATTTTTTAGAAAGGTCTGTTGTAGTGAGTGAAAAATCAAGTGCCTTGTCGCCGACTTGTAGTTGTTTACCTGTAAAGCTCACAGGATTTCCGAGAAAAGTTACCATAAGATACTCCAATCTTTTTTCTTCCATTTTAGCTGAAACAGTCGGAATTTTCCAATGATTTGACCGGAAATGTGGGCATAGAAAAAAACGCCAGCTCGTGTTGTACTGACCCCAAAAAGTTAGACAATTAATTTATCCGAAGGATTTAGTTCTGTACTGCACAGGGCTAAGTCCTTTTAGTTTTACCTTAATTCGTTTATTGTTGTAGTAATCAATATAGTCTACAATAGCTTGTTCCAATTGCTTAAGCGACTGAAACGACTTCTCATAACCGTAAAACATTTCCGATTTCAGAATCCCAAAGAAGGACTCCATCATACCATTGTCTGAGCTGTTACCCTTACGTGACATGGATGCTTGAATTCCCTTACCCTCAAGAAACTGATGATAAGAATCGTGTTGATATTGCCAACCTTGGTCACTATGGAGAATCGTATTCTCGTAGCATTTCTCTGTGAATGCCTGTTCCAACATTGTTTTTACTTGTTCTAAGTTGGGTGAAGTTGAAAGATTATAGGCGATAATTTCGCTATTAAAGCCATCTAAAACTGGTGATAAGTAAAGCTTTTGAGTACTTGCTGGAATGGCAAATTCTGTCACATCTGTGTAGCACTTTTCCATTGTTTTAGAGCCTTCAAATTGACGTTGAATGAGATTCTCTGCCTTCTTACCCACATCTCCTTTATGAGAAGAATATTTTCGTTTCTGTCGCATTTTAGCTTGTAAATTGAGTACTTTCATCAAGCGTTGAACTCTTTTATGATTTACCAGATAACCACGATTTCTTAGTTCTAAATGAACCCGACGATAACCATAATTTCCCTTATGTTCGATAAAAATGGATTGAATTTCAGCTTTAAGCTCTTGGTCCTTATCTGGTTTATCTAGCTGTTTCAAGTGATAGTAGTAGGTCGAACGAGCTAGTTTAATGGCTTTTAGAAGAATATCTAACGAAAACTCAGTCATTAATTCTTGAACAATTTCTGTCTTTCTTCTTTCTCTTTTTCCTCCTTCAATCGGAGTTCTCTTAACTTTTTTAGGATAGCATTCTCCGCTCTCAGGTATTCATTTTCTGCTTGAAGACGTTCTAATTCTGTTCTCTCTTCAGGTCTCTTTTTTGGCTTACGTCCCATTTTAGGTACTCTCCCTCTTGTTTTCTCAACAATAGTATACCCGTTTTTCTTGTATTGTGCTAGCCAATTAAGAAGTATCGTACGACTTGGGAGGCCGTATTCAAGAGAAACTCTATCTTTAGTCCAGCCTTCATGTATGACTTTATTAATCATTTCTTGCTTTAAATCAGGAGAATAGTAACGATTTTTTCCTTTTTTGACGAACTCTATTCCGTAACGATCAATCAATTTAATCATATACCTAAGATTAGAATTATTTATCCCAAATTTATTTGAAAGCTTCTCTAAGCTATATCCTTGTTTTCTAAGTTCATAGATCTGAACTTTATCATCATAAGTTAATTTCATAATAAAAACACCCCAAAAGTTAGATTTTTTCTGTCTAACTTTTGGGGTGCAGTTCATGTGAGAATGACGTTTTTCATTGAGTATTATTTTGCTAATCCTTCAGCAATCTTGTCAAGATTGTATTTCATCATGTTGTAGTAGCTGTCGCCTTCTTTACCTTGTTCTGCGATAGAGTCAGTAAAGATTTGTGCGTAGATTGGGATGTTTGTGTCTTGAGAAACAGTCTTCATTGGACGGTCATCCACGCTTGATTCTACAAAGAGTGAAGGAGTTTTTGTTTGGCGAAGTTTTTCAACCAAGGTTTTGATTTGTTCAGGAGTTCCTTCTTCTTCAGTGTTGATTTCCCAGATATAGGCACTTGGGACACCGTAGGCTTTAGAGAAGTATTTGAAGCATCCTTCGCTGGTTACGATCAATTTCTTCTCAGCAGGGATGTTGTTAAATTTCTCTTTAGCTTCTTTGTCAAGTTTGTCTAGCTTATCAGTATATTCTTTGAGATTTTTTTCGTAGAATTCCTTGTTGCTAGGGTCTTTAGCGCTCAATTGTTTTGCGATATTCTTAGCAAAAATCATCCCATTTTCAAGGTTGAGCCAAGCGTGTGGGTCTTCTTTGCCTTTTTCGTTTTGGCCTTCAAGGTAGATAACATCAACGCCTTCACTGACTGCAAAGTAGTCTTTGTTTTCAGTTTTCTTGGCATTTTCTACCAATTTTGTAAACCAAGCATTGCCACCTGTTTCAAGGTTGATCCCGTTATAGAAAATCAAATCAGCTTGAGATGTTTTCTTAACGTCTTCAGGAAGTGGTTCGTATTCGTGTGGGTCTTGACCAACAGGAACGATACTGTGAAGATCAATCTTGTCACCAGCAATATTTTTAGTAATATCAGCGATGATTGAGTTTGTAGCAACAACTTTTAGTTTTTGACCAGAAGCTGCATCTTTTTTTCCGCTAGCACACGCTACAAGAGCAATGACGGAAAGAAAGAGAACGAGTAATGTACCTAATTTTTTCATTAGATCCTCCAATTTATTGGGGTTTTGCCCCTTATTTTAACAAATGTTTATTTTTCAGTTTCAAATATCGTTGTTTTGGAGCGATAAAGAAGCTAATGAGAAAGAAACTAGCGGCTGTAAGCACGATACTAGAACCTGCCGCAACGTTAAAGCTATAGCCGATAAAGAGTCCCAAAACTGAAGCTGTAGCTCCAAAGGTTGAGGAAAGGAAAATCATACTTTTTAGGCTATTAGCATACAGATAAGCAGTTGCAGCTGGGGTAATCAGCATGGCTACAATCAGGATAGTTCCGACACTTTGCATGGCTGTCACAGACACGAGAGTCAAGAGTACCATGAGAAGGTAGTGATAGAAATTGACAGGCATTCCCATGGCTTTGGCCAAGAGTTCATCAAAGGATGTTATCAAGAGTTGCTTGAAGAAAATCCAGATCAACAAGAGAATGGCTGCACCAACACCCATAGTAATAAACATATCCGTATCTTGGACGGCTAGGATATTACCAAAAAGGATATGGAAAAGGTCAGTTGAACTTTTAGCGACACTAATCAAGATGATACCGAGGGCTAAGAAAGAAGAAAAGGTAATGCCGATGGCGGTATCGCTTTTGATAATCGAGTTTCCCTTGATGTAGGTAATGATGATGGCAGCTAGCAGTCCAAAGACAATGGCTCCGATAAAGAAGTCAAGGCCCAAGATGAAGGAGAGGGCTACACCTGGCAAGACAGCATGTGAAATGGCATCTCCCATGAGTGACATCCCGCGTAGAATGATGAAACATCCTACAGCTCCAGCTACGACCCCGACGACAATGGCTGTTATCAAGGCATTTTGTAAGAAATGGAATTTTTGCAATCCATCGATAAATTCTGCAATCATAGGTCACCTCCATTGAAAAAGAGTCGATTACCGTAAGCTTCTTTGAGATTGGCTTCGGTAAAGGTTTCTTTGGTTGGACCAAAGGCAATCACTTCTCGATTGACAAGCAAGACTTGATCGAAGTAGTGGGGAACCTTGCTGAGGTCGTGGTGGACGATGAGAACCGTCTTCCCAGCTTTTTTCAAATCTCTCAGCGTATTCATGATGATTTCCTCACTGACAGAATCAATCCCAACAAAGGGTTCATCCAAGAGGATATAGTCGGCTTCCTGTACCAAACATCTGGCAATCAAAACCCGCTGAAATTGACCTCCAGATAGTTGACTGATTTGCCGTTCTGCGTAGTCAGCTAGACCGACGATTTCAAGGGCTTCCTCTACTTTTTTCCAATGTTTAGCATTTAAATTGCGAAAGAGAGGAATAGAGGGAAAGAGTCCTAGTGAGACACATTCCTTGACCTTGATGGGAAAGTTGTAGTCGATATTGATTTTTTGTTCGACATAGGCGATTCGGTGTAAGGATTTTTTAACTTCCTTGTCATCGAGAAATGCCTGACCTTGATGTGGGATAATTCCCAGCATACCTTTTAATAATGTTGATTTTCCAGCACCGTTAGGACCAATGATACCAGTAATTGTTGGTCCTTGGAGCACTAGTGAAATATCCTTAAGTGCCAACGTTTCTTTGTAGGAGACACTGAGGTTTTCGATACGTATCATAAACTTGTATTCCTCCTTACTCTTAATATACCTTAAAAAAAAAATTAAGTCAAGTTAATTTTTTAAAAAATTAAAATATTAACAGTAAAATATTTAAGTTCTTTTAATCTTGTATTTTAATTGCATTCCCAGTTAATTTTTGTTAAGCTAAAAACAAGTACAAATGAAAGCGAGAACACGATGACACGTTATCAAGATGATTTTTATGATGCAATCAATGGAGAATGGCAGAAGACGGCTGAAATTCCAGCAGATAAGTCTCAAACGGGAGGTTTTGTTGATTTAGACCAGGAAATTGAAGATCTGATGCTGGCGACAACAGACAAGTGGTTGGCAGGAGAAGAGGTGCCTGAGGATGCTATCTTGGCAAACTTTGTCAAATACCACCGCCTAGTTCGTGACTTTGATAAGAGAGAAGCTGACGGTATCACACCTGTCTTACCACTTCTTAAAGAATTCCAAGAATTGGAGACTTTTGCAGATTTTACAGCTAGACTAGCAGAGTTTGAACTTGCTGGTAAACCGAACTTCCTTCCTTTTGGTGTATCGCCAGACTTTATGGATGCTAGAACCAATGTTCTATGGGCTAGCGCTCCAAGCACGATCCTGCCAGACACGACCTACTATGCAGAAGACCATCCTCAGCGAGAAGAGCTCTTGACTCTTTGGAAAGAAAGTAGCGCAAATCTCCTCAAGGCTTATGATTTTTCTGATGAAGAAATTGAAGACTTGCTTGAGAAAAGACTAGAATTGGACCGTCGAGTTGCGGCAGTAGTGCTTTCTAATGAAGAAAGTTCAGAATATGCTAAACTCTACCATCCATATGCTTATGAAGATTTCAAAAAATTCGCGCCTGCTCTACCTTTGGATGACTTCTTCCAAGCCGTTCTTGGACAAGTGCCAGACAAGGTTATCGTGGACGAGGAACGTTTCTGGCAAGCCGCAGACCAATTCTATAGTGAAGAAGCTTGGCCTCTCCTCAAGGCAACCTTAATTTTAAGTGTAGTTAATCTCTCAACCAGCTATTTAACAGAAGAAATACGTGTCTTATCAGGTGCCTATAGCCGTGCGCTTTCAGGAGTTCCAGAAGCCAAAGATAAGATTAAAGCAGCCTACCAGCTAGCACAAGGCCCATTCAAACAAGCCTTGGGTCTCTGGTATGCCCATGAAAAATTCTCCCCAGAAGCTAAGGCGGATGTGGAGAAAAAAGTGGCAACTATGATTGATGTCTATAAGGAACGTTTGGCTAAAAATGACTGGCTGACTCCTGAAACTCGTGACAAGGCCATCGTCAAACTCAATGTCATCAAGCCTTATATCGGTTACCCAGAAGAATTACCAGCACGCTATATGGACAAGGTAGTGGATGAAACGGCTAGCCTTTTTGACAATGCTCTTGCCTTTGCGCGTGTAGAAATCAAGCACAGTTGGAGCAAGTGGAACCAGCCTGTAGACTACAAGGAATGGGGCATGCCTGCTCATATGGTCAATGCTTACTACAATCCACAGAAGAACCTAATTGTCTTTCCAGCAGCTATTTTACAGGCTCCTTTCTATGACTTGCATCAGTCATCTTCTGCTAATTACGGTGGGATTGGTGCAGTTATTGCCCATGAAATTTCTCACGCCTTTGATACCAACGGAGCTTCCTTCGATGAAAATGGTAGCCTCAAGGATTGGTGGACAGAGAGCGACTATGCCGCCTTCAAGGAGAAAACACAAAAAGTCATTGACCAATTTGATGGACAGGATTCTTATGGAGCAACCATCAACGGTAAATTGACTGTATCAGAAAACGTGGCTGACTTGGGAGGAATCGCTGCAGCGCTTGAAGCAGCTAAGAGAGAACCAGACTTCTCAGCAGAAGAATTCTTCTACAACTTCGGTCGCATCTGGCGCATGAAAGGTCGTCCAGAATTTATGAAACTTTTGGCTAGCGTCGATGTGCACGCACCAGCCAAACTCCGTGTCAATGTACAAGTACCAAACTTCGATGATTTCTTTACAACCTATGATGTCAAAGAAGGCGACGGAATGTGGCGTTCACCAGAAGAGCGCGTGATTATTTGGTAAGGCAAAGAACCTAGTCATCAGAAAAAGGCATCCAATCAGGTGTGAAAACCTTGACTGGATGCCTTTTGCAATGGAAAGATTTGCTGGATAGTTTACTTAAAATGTGATAGTCATTGTCACCATCTTGTTAGAAAAAAGGATTGAAGGTCTTTTCGTGAGCGATAGTAGTAGCTGGACCATGTCCTGGATAGACATCATAGTTTGGTAGGGTGAAGAGTTGAGTCTGGATACTATGGAGGAGTTGTTCCATGCTACCAGTTGGAAGATCCGTCCGTCCGATTGTTTCACGGAACAGAGCATCACCTGTCAAGACCAAATGAGCTTGCGGAAAGACGATAGAAACACCACCGATAGAGTGACCTGGTGTTGGCAAGACAGTGAAACGAAATTCCTCTAGTTGGTATTCTTCGTGAAAGACAAAGGTGCGTTCAGCCGGTTTTGCGACCACATCTGCCATATCATCGTGGCGAGGTAGCCCAGAGAGATTATCGACAGGAGTATAGAGCCAGCTGGCTTCGCTCTCTGCGATATAGACAGGAGGATTGCCAAAAGTTTCGCGAACCAAGTCCAGACTCATGATATGGTCATAATGGGCGTGGGTCAATAGAATGGCACAGATTGGTTTGTTGATGTTCTCTATTGTCTGACGAATAGCTTCCCAATGGCTACCAGGGTCAACCACGATGAGGTACTTTTCGCCTTCCAAGTAATAGGTATTTTCATAAGCAACAGGATTCACGGTTTTATGGATTTTCATACTAGCTCCAATCTCAAAGAATGTACTAAATTAAGTATAGCACAGTTGGGGAAAATAGGTAAGGATTTAGAATGGACTTAAAAACCAGCATGACTAGATGAAGACAGGCTGGTTATCAATTTATCAATATTGGAGAGGTGTCAATTGCCCTTCATAGGTTGCATAAACTCCGTCATTAGCTTGTTTGATAGATGTGATGTTTAGAGTGCCACCGTAGTTGGCTTCTCGTTTGTCGCTATATTCACTATAAGTTATCCTATTGGGCAGGTTCTGGTCGTTAGCATAGTATTGAACGACTGTTTTTTTATAGCTTTGCTGGCTGAATAGAAACAGGCAGCTAACTCCTAACACTAGGAGAGCAAAGATAGAAATAGCAGTTTTTTTCATAGGTGTTCTCCTTATAAACTAAAGGATAAAAGAAAGTATCTTGAGGATTTTAATTCCAAAATCCAGTCAAGGTACCAGTGTATGTGACACGAGTTCCACTGTTTATCTTTCGTATATTCAATGGAATTGGGGAAGTCAGAAAGTCTTTCGGTTACAATATGGTTTCCGTTCTTCTATCTCTCCTTCTATCACCTAAGTTTAAAATCTAACTTCGTAATATATTATAGACTAATAATTCAGAATTATCAAGCAATTCTGAATTATTTTTTTCTTATTCTGTTCTAATCTAGTTTTCATATTCTTAAAAAAGTGATAAAATGGTAGGAAGAATTGGAGAGTAGAGATGCCAAAAGAAGTGAATTTAACAGGCGAAGAAGTTGTCGCTTTAACCAAAGAATATTTAACGGAAGAGGATGTCCATTTTGTCCATAAGGCCTTGGTCTATGCGGTGGAATGTCATAGTGGTCAATATCGCAAATCAGGTGAGCCTTATATCATTCACCCCATCCAAGTGGCAGGTATTTTAGCCAAACTCAAACTAGATGCCGTAACGGTTGCCTGTGGTTTCTTGCATGATGTGGTAGAAGATACAGATGCGACCTTGGACGATTTGGAAAGAGAGTTTGGTCCCGATGTGAGGGTAATCGTCGATGGGGTTACCAAACTTGGTAAGGTCGAGTACAAATCGATCGAGGAGCAGTTGGCTGAAAATCATCGCAAGATGCTCATGGCCATGTCTGAGGACATCCGCGTTATCTTGGTCAAACTATCTGACCGCTTGCACAATATGCGGACCCTGAAACACCTTAGAAAAGACAAGCAGGAGCGTATTTCCAAAGAAACTATGGAAATCTATGCCCCACTTGCCCACCGTCTGGGGATTTCCAGTGTCAAATGGGAATTGGAAGACCTGTCTTTCCGTTATCTCAATCCGACAGAGTTTTACAAGATTACCCATATGATGAAGGAAAAGCGCAGGGAGCGTGAAGCCTTGGTGGATGAGGTGGTCACAAAATTAGAGGAATATACGACAGATCGTCACCTAAAAGGGAAGATTTACGGTCGCCCCAAGCATATTTACTCGATTTTCCGCAAAATGCAGGACAAGAGAAAACGGTTTGAGGAAATCTATGACCTGATTGCCATTCGTTGCATTTTAGATACCCAAAGTGATGTTTATGCTATGTTGGGTTATGTGCATGAGCTTTGGAAACCCATGCCTGGTCGTTTCAAAGACTATATCGCTAATCGCAAGGCTAATGGTTACCAGTCTATCCATACGACTGTCTATGGGCCAAAAGGACCGATTGAGTTTCAGATTCGAACTAAAGCCATGCACGAGGTTGCTGAGTACGGGGTTGCGGCTCACTGGGCTTATAAGAAAGGCGTTAAGGGGCAGGTTAACAGCAAGGAATCGGCTATTGGGATGAACTGGATCAAGGAGATGATGGAGCTCCAAGACCAGGCTGATGATGCCAAGGAATTTGTGGACTCTGTTAAGGAAAACTATCTGGCTGAGGAGATTTACGTCTTTACCCCAGATGGAGCTGTCCGTTCCCTT
Organism: Streptococcus sp. 5346; assembly: GCF_013277455.1. Taxonomy (GTDB): domain Bacteria; phylum Bacillota; class Bacilli; order Lactobacillales; family Streptococcaceae; genus Streptococcus. The sequence goes on along the minus strand of NZ_VMMY01000015.1, from coordinate 35,057 downwards.
CCAAAAGATTCAGGACCGATTGACTTTGCCTATGAAATCCATACTAAAGTTGGTGAAAAAGCGACTGGTGCCAAGGTCAATGGTCGCATGGTTCCACTGACAACCAAGCTCAAGACGGGGGATCAGGTTGAAATTGTTACCAACCCGAACTCCTTTGGACCTAGCCGTGACTGGCTCAACATGGTCAAGACTAGCAAAGCGCGTAACAAGATTCGTCAGTTCTTTAAAAATCAAGATAAGGAATTGTCAGTCAATAAGGGTCGTGAAATGTTGATGGCTCAGTTCCAAGAAAATGGCTATGTGGCCAATAAATTTATGGACAAGCGCCACATGGATCAAGTTCTGCAAAAGACTAGCTACAAGACAGAAGAATCCCTCTTTGCGGCTATTGGTTTTGGAGAAATTGGAGCTATTACTGTCTTTAACCGTCTGACTGAAAAGGAACGTCGTGAAGAAGAACGTGCCAAGGCCAAGGCGGAAGCAGAAGAACTTGTCAAGGGTGGCGAGGTCAAGGTTGAAAATAAAGAAACCCTCAAGGTCAAGCATGAGGGTGGTGTGGTCATTGAAGGTGCCTCAGGTCTCCTAGTGCGGATTGCCAAGTGCTGTAATCCTGTTCCTGGTGACGATATTGTCGGTTACATTACCAAGGGGCGTGGTGTGGCTATTCACCGTGTGGACTGTATGAACCTGCGTGCCCAAGAAAACTACGAGCAACGTCTCCTTGATGTGGAATGGGAAGACCAGTACTCTAGCTCAAATAAAGAGTATATGGCCCATATCGATATCTACGGCCTTAACCGTACAGGACTGTTGAACGATGTACTGCAAGTTCTTTCAAACACAACCAAGAATATCTCAACGGTCAATGCCCAACCAACCAAGGATATGAAATTTGCCAATATCCATGTGTCCTTTGGCATTGCCAACCTCTCTACACTGACCACGGTCGTAGATAAGATTAAGAGCGTACCAGAGGTTTATTCTGTCAAACGGACCAACGGCTAATGGTCCTAGCTCTTACTAGAAAGGCTATTATGAAAATCATTATCCAACGAGTTAAAAAAGCTCAAGTGAGTATCGAAGGTCAGGTTCAGGGAAAAATCAATCAGGGACTCTTATTGCTGGTTGGTGTTGGACCAGAGGACCAAGAGGAAGATTTGGACTATGCTGTGAGAAAGCTTGTCAACATGCGGATTTTTTCAGACGCAGAAGGCAAGATGAACCTGTCTGTCAAAGATATTGAAGGAGAAATCCTCTCTATTTCTCAGTTTACCCTCTTTGCGGATACTAAGAAAGGCAATCGTCCAGCCTTTACAGGTGCAGCCAAGCCTGATATGGCGTCAGACTTCTATGATGCTTTCAATCAAAAATTAGCGCAAGAAGTACCCGTTCAGACAGGCATCTTTGGAGCGGATATGCAGGTTGAGCTGGTTAATGACGGACCAGTTACCATTATCCTAGATACTAAAAATAGATAAGAAAGACCAAGCCCAGCCGGCTTGGTTTTTCTCATCTATCATAAAATGCTCCAAAAAGAAATCGGTTCCCGATAGGCTTTTGGGAAGTCTTTTTTCAGGCTTTGGCTTATGCGATAGGAAAGTATGAGATGTCCTAGGATGAGGAGGGGACCCTGAAGGAAAAGTGGGATACCCCTTAAAAACAGCAAGGAGAGAATCATCAGGCTATCCCAGAGGAGGATTTGTAAGGCAAATCGCCAGAATCTCGGTCTAATCTGGGAATAGAGTTGACTAAAGTAGTCACAAAGCTGGTTTGAAAGATAGGCCAATAGCACAGGATGAAAGAAAATGAGCCAACCGCTATAAATCAAAATCCAATCCCAAGTAAGCCCCCCTTTAAATGTCAAAAATGCCAGCATGATTCCATCAATGACAAGGAGTTGAGTGGTTTTGATGAAGATGATTTTTTTCATGATAAGACCTCCTTTTCCTTAGAGACATTCCCACAAAGAGATATGTTTGTTGTAAAAGTCAGGATAGTTTTCTCTTAGGTAGTCCGCCGTCCTATAATATAAAGTAGAATGACAAGCAGTGACAATTGGCATAAGAGAGTATAAACGATGAGAACTAACGAAGGCTAAAAGGACAAAAAATAGAAAATCAATGGAGAGAACCCCTAAATAGTAGAAGCGAATCTTTTTATTGATTTGAGGATAAATCTCAGCGAATTGATGTTTGAGTCGGACAACCAAGCGAAATAACAGGAGTCCTTGAGTAAGGAGGAAAATAAAACCAGATAGCAAGAGCCACCCCAAAGATGTATCGGGTCTTTTGCTGAAAAATGCGAATAGTAGCAAATCGATAACTGCAATTGCTGTAAAATGGATTCTAAAGAGATTTTTCATAAGATGACCTCCCTCTTTTATCTATCTTCATTCTACTCCAAAAGAAAAGAAGTTACAAGTAAAATGATAAAAAATTTTAGTAAGGAGATTCTGTTAGATTTCTTTATTTGATTTCCCTCTTATTGTTCCACTTCTTCATCATTCCAGACAAATAAAGCTCCGATTGCATTGAGGATATAAAAGATGTATTTTCCGATATTGGCAAAATTTCCTTGAATACCAGCTTTTGTCAGCTGAACGAAATTGTAAATCAACCAAAAGCCCCATTGGGTTGTTAGTTTTAATGCGTTCAAAGCATTGGCAATGAGGGACAGTGCAAAGGCAATAGTTGTTACGTAGGCAAGGAGATTCATCTTGCCCCCATATCCGATATAGTTGGTCACAAAGGCAAAGAGGAAGGCGATGATGGAAATGATGATGGCCGCCAATTTTACCTGTTTTTGGCTCATTTGGTTGGGTTTGCCTTCTTGCGAAGCTTCCCATTTTTTAATAGCAAAGGTATAAATGAGGAAGGTGACAGGATAGGTGATAATGGCCGCCTTATTTCCAAGGATATAATCAATGGTGCCAGACAAAATGGTATTAATAATACCGAAGTAATTTCCCCATTTGCTTAATTTTCCCGTGAAACGAGTGGACAGCATGGAAATCCCAACGTTGGTTACGGAAATCAATCCAAAAGGAACAAGAGCAGTCCATGGTCCCCAGTCTACGAATTTGTCGAGACGAGAGTTGAGGTAACCAGATGCAATCGCAATCCCAACGACCAAAGCAACTCCGAAGAGGTCAAACCATTTGGATGTCGCAAAAATTTTTAGTGATTTTTTCATATGTTAAACTATCTTTCTTGTTTTTTACAAACATTCTACAACTAAATGAAAGTAAAATCAAATGCTAGAAATAAAACCCTGAAAATTTGATTTTCAGGGTTGGTAGGGGACTTGAGAAATTAGTCGATTTTCTCGACGTAGAGTTGTTTGGCAATGTCCATACCTACTTGTAAATCCTCGTCTTTACTGAGGATAGTGAAGGTATTACTGAAGCCATCAAACTGCTTGACTTGGAGCTGGTCACCGATGTGAAGTGAGTGCTTATCTAAATAATTGAGAATGTCAAAACTATCATGCACCCGAGTCAGGCGGTAGGAGCCAGCTTCCTTGATGTCAGCTAGTGGCAGGTTATTGATTTCAACTAGGAGTTCTCCCTTGGCAGGAATAGTTCCTCCGTGGGGACAAGTTTTGGGAAATCCTAGTAGTTTATCCAGTCTTTCCACGAAAAGGTCAGAGACAGTATGCTCCAAGACCTCAGCTTCCTCATGAATCTGGTCACTCGTATAGTCTAAATGATGAACTAGAAAAACTTCAATCAAGCGGTGTTTACGATAGAGCTCAGAGACCAGTTTGAGGCCGAGGTCAGTCAGTAGATAGCCACATTCCTTGTCTTTGAGGATGAGATTTTCACTTTTCATCCGTTTAATCATTTCAGTTACGGCAGGGGGAGAGACTTGCATGCGGGCAGCAATTTCCTTGTTGGTAATTTTATGCAGGTCTATGCCAATTTCATAAATACATTTTAGATAGTCTTCTTTATTCGGGGTCATTCGCTTCCTCTTGTCTAATATCTTTATCTAGTATATCAAAAAAAGCTAGATTTCTCTAGCTGTGACTTTTTATGTTATACTTATTGCAAGAGAAAAAACAAGGAGATGGATATGACGAAAATAGCTCTTCTTTCAGATATTCATGGAAATACCACCGCCTTGGAGGCTGTTTTGGCAGATGCTCGGCAGCTAGGAGTGGATGAATACTGGCTTTTGGGAGATATTCTCATGCCAGGAACAGGGCGTAGAAGGATTTTGGACTTGTTGGCTGATCTACCGATTACGGCTAGAGTTTTGGGAAACTGGGAAGACAGTCTTTGGCATGGTGTCCGCAGGGAATTGGATAGTACTCGTCCCAGTCAACGCTATCTCTTGCGCCAGTGCCAGTATGTTTTAGAGGAAATATCCCTAGAAGAAATCGAATTGCTCCACAATCAACCACTCCAGATTCATCGTCAGTTTGGTGATTTGACGGTAGGAATTAACCATCATCTGCCTGATAAGAACTGGGGGCGAGAGTTGATTCATACTGGAGCGCAAGAGGATTTTGACCGCTTGGTGACCAATCCACCTTGTGATATCGCTGTATATGGTCATATTCATCAGCAGTTGCTTCGTTATGGGACTGGTGGACAATTAATTGTCAATCCTGGTTCGATTGGGCAGCCTTTCTTTCTAGATGCTCAGTTGCGGAAGGACTTGCGGGCCCAGTATATGATTTTAGAATTTGATGGCAAGGGCTTGGTAGATATGGACTTCCGACGGGTAGACTACGATGTGGCAGCTGAATTGCAGTTGGCTAAAGACCTGAAACTTCCCTATTTTGAGGTTTATTATGAAAGTTTGGTCAATGGTATCCATCATACTCACAATCAGGAATTTCTGAGAGAATTGGCCCAGAAAGAGGGCTATGATAGGGAGTTAGATGTCTGGTTGAAAAGTGGTAACGATTGACATTACAACTTAAAAGGGTATAATAATAGAAAAAGAAGAGTAGAGGCAGGCTAGCCTCGTAAAAAGGAGAAGAGGATGCAAATTCCAAGTAGATTTACCATTGCGACTCATATGCTGATAATCATTGCCCTCAAGGGGAAGGAAAGCAAGGTGACCAGTGATTTTTTAGCTGCTAGTGTCGGGGTCAATCCTGTCATTATCAGAAAGACCTTGTCCCAGTTGAAGAAGGCAGAGCTGATTTCAGTAGCGCGTGGAACAGGGGGAACAGAGATTGTTAAGGATATCAAGGATATTAGTCTGTTAGATGTTTATCAAGCGGTGGAGTGTCTTGGTAAGACAGGCCAACTCTTCAGTTTCCATGACAATCCGAATCCAAATTGCCCAGTTGGAGCTCATATTCATGATGTTTTGGATCAAAAATTGGAGAGAATTCAGTTGGCTATGGAGGCTGAGCTTGGTCAGACTAGTTTAGAGCAAGTTGTGGCCGATGCAGAGAGTCAAATGAAGGATTGAATTCTTCTTTAAAACAAGAAAAGCTTATGAGAAGGTTTTTATACTCAATGAAAATCAAAAAGCAAACTAGGAAGCTAGCCGCAGGTTGCTCAAAGCACTGCTTTGAGGTTGTAGATAGAACTGACGCAGTCAGTAACCATAGCTACGGTAAGGCGACGCTGACGTGGTTTGAAGAGATTTTCGAAGAGTATTACCTTTTCATAAGCTTTTTATCTATTCTTCCAAGCTTGGTAGCGGGTATCAATCAATAATTGAGTGAGGCGTCCCATGGTTTCCCTTTCTTCTGGAGTGAGGGATTGAGCTTGGACGAAGAGATGATGAATGTGTTCAATCGCCTTGAAGGAAGCCAAGTCATTGATAGAAGTAATACCAGCATCAAGAATAGTGCCAAAGAAGAGGTCGAAGTAGAGCTGGAGTTCTTCATCAGGGACTGTGGCCACCCACTCCTTGAAGGTTGTGTCGACTTGTTGGCTATCACTGTTGGTCTTATCCAGTTGGACGAAGCGCTTGTCCTCAATCTGCCAACTAAAGGTATCGTGCTGGGCGATACCACCCAAGGCAGTACTGTGCACGATGATTTGGTGGGCCGGAATTTCCAACATCATACCGATGATGGAACCTTGTGGAATGAAGACCTTGGTTTTATCCATTATCCTTTGATAGCCCTCGGTTTGTGTCAGTTCTTTGTGGAGACCAGGCGCATCAAAGGTATAAACTGCTGTGATTTGATCCTGCAGGCTTTGCTCAATTTGGCTAGCAGCATAGATGGCTAGATTTCCTCCCTTGGAATGCCCAGCCAGAATGACCTTCTGCTTAGGATGGTGGGCAAAAAAGTTCTTTAAATAGCGAAGAGCGTGCTTTTGAGCAGGAATTTCCTTCATATAGGTCAGGTGGAAATCTTCCTTCCAACCAATAATACTATCATCTGTACCTCGAAAAATAATCAGATAGGTATCGAGAGTGAGGCGGTAGGTCATAGCCGCAAATTGTTTTTGCAGTTCAGGGTCGATGTCGTTGATAAAATGGGAGAGTTTGCAATTTTTGAAGCGCTTGTGTTGAGATAGCTCATCCAATAGCTGGAGGCGATTTTTGCTGGTCAACATGTTAGGCTCCCTTGGAACCTGAGGAGCTAGGTCTAAAAGTCGCTGAGGAGCTGTGGAGACCAGATTATCAAAGGAGAGGTAGGTGATTTCTGTTAAGGCTAGAATATCTAATTCATTTAAAGGAAGGTCGTAAAAGGAATCGTGTGCGACATCTTTCAGATAATCAAAAATATTGACCATAATAGCTCCTTTCTTTTTATTTATCTTATCAAATTTCCCTCAAATTAGCTAGTCGGCTTGCCTATATCTGCTGGCTAAAAACAAGCTGCTTCAAATTCAGTTTCAGACCTTCTAGCATAGAAAAATCTGTTATAATAATAGAAAAGGAGAAGCGCATGCACAAGATTTTATTAGTAGAAGATGATCAGGTCATTCGTCAACAAGTCGGGAAAATGCTCTCTGAATGGGGATTTGAAGTGGTCCTGGTAGAAGACTTTATGGAAGTTTTGAGTCTTTTTGTCCAGTCGGAACCTCATCTGGTCCTCATGGATATTGGACTGCCCTTGTTTAATGGCTATCACTGGTGTCAGGAAATCCGCAAGATTTCCAAGGTGCCGATCATGTTTCTGTCTTCGAGAGACCAGGCTATGGATATTGTCATGGCAATCAATATGGGGGCGGATGACTTTGTGACCAAGCCTTTTGATCAGCAGGTTCTTTTAGCCAAGGTTCAGGGCTTGTTGCGTCGTTCCTATGAGTTTGGGCGTGACGAGAGTTTACTGGAATATGCTGGTGTTATCCTCAATACCAAATCAATGGATTTACATTATCAAGGGCAAGTCTTAAATTTGACTAAGAACGAATTCCAGATTTTACGAGTTTTGTTTGAGCATGCAGGCAACATCGTAGCGCGTGACGACCTCATGCGGGAGCTTTGGAATAGTGACTTTTTCATTGATGATAATACTCTCTCTGTCAATGTGGCTCGTTTGCGTAAAAAATTGGAAGAGCAGGGCTTGGTAGGATTTATCGAGACCAAGAAAGGGATAGGGTACGGATTAAAGCATGCTTGATTGGAAACAATTTTTTCTAGCCTATCTGCGCTCCCGTAGTCGTCTGTTTGTTTATCTGCTTTCTTTGACGTTTCTGGTTTTGCTCTTTCAGTTTTTATTTGCCAGTTTGGGAATTTACTTTCTCTACTTTTTCCTCTTGTGTTGCTTTGTGACCATCTTATTTTTCACTTGGGATATATTGGTGGAGATACAGGTCTATCGTCAGGAACTTCTCTATGGAGAGAGGGAAGCCAAGTCTCCTTTGGAAAGGGCTTTAGCAGAAAAATTAGAAGCGCGTGAGATGGAACTCTATCAGCAGAGGTCTGACGCAGAAAGAAAACTGACGGATTTGCTGGATTACTATACCTTGTGGGTCCATCAGATCAAGACCCCCATTGCAGCCAGTCAACTCTTAGTTGCAGAAGTAGCTGACCGCCAACTGAAGCAGCAGTTAGAACAGGAAATTTTCAAGATAGATTCCTATACCAATCTAGTTTTACAGTACCTGCGTTTAGAAAGTTTCCATGATGATTTGGTCTTGAAGCAGGTTCAAATCGAGGACTTGGTTAAGGAAATAATTCGTAAATATGCTCTTTTCTTTATTCAAAAAGGCTTAAATGTCAATTTACATGACCTTGATAAAGAAATCGTGACGGATAAAAAGTGGCTGCTAGTGGTTATTGAGCAAATCATTTCAAACAGTCTCAAATACACCAAGGAAGGTGGTCTGGAGATTTATATGGAAGGCCAGGAACTCTGTATCAAGGATACGGGAATCGGGATAAAAAACAGTGATGTCCTCCGAGTCTTTGAACGTGGTTTCTCAGGCTATAATGGTCGTCTGACCCAGCAGTCATCTGGACTTGGCCTCTATCTCTCTAAGAAAATTTCTGAAGAACTGGGGCACCAGATTCGCATCGAGTCTGAGGTTGGAGAAGGAACGATAGTAAGAATTAAGTTTTCCGATATGAATCTGATAATTGAGTGAGAAGAGACAATGAGTTTTTACCCAATCTCTTTTTGCTATATTTCAGGATATTTGAAGACTGTTTTTTACAAAACCAATAATAGAATTTTTAATACGGAATATAGTATAAATACTGGTTCAAAGTGAAGTTTTGTATGCTTTATACTTTTGTTGAGTATAAAATCTATAAACTAAGGGTGAATTACAAAAATTAATTTGAGATGAAGTGAATTGTAGACTTGGGAAATGTCTCCTATTCGATTTCAGAATGAATCGTTGATACAGGATTAAAAGAACTGCAGCTTTCTTTTTATTTTGAATGAGATAGGTGTATATAGATTTGTGTAACTGGTGTGGAACTGTTTCCAAGAATTTATTGAATGTATCGAATACACACATTCTATTGATTTTGAACCAGTTTTTAATTTCTAAATGTTACAATAGTTTTATCAAGTAAAAGGAGACTGCCATGATTGGAGACAATATAAAATTCTTACGAAAATCACATAATCTGATATAACCAGAATTTTCACGGATTGTGGGTGTGTCACGAAATAGCCTAAATCGTTAGAAAAACTGAAAAAGCTTACTTTCAATAGAAGTATTGGAAATATTCATTTTACATCTATCAAAGAAACATGGGATAGACCTATATTTTACAAAATAGCAAATTATATTTTGAATGATAGTAAAAACGGCAGTACTTGTGTGATTTACAATTATTGCACTCAATGTCCGAGTATCGCACTATCTGAAATAGGGAATAGTAGAGATTGTTCTGCGATATGTAAAAAAACGCATTAGCAAGGAGTATCGTATATGCTACCATATCTTAAAACTATTAGATGGTATCTCTTCTTTAATTTTCTTTTTGGTGTAGTATCGAATATCTGCACAGCTTTGTTACCGTATTTCACGCAGGCATTAATCAAAGGGGATTATCAAGTAGCTCTATATGGTTACTCTATGTCAGTGGCAGGCTATTTGAGTTGTAACTATATCCAAATGATACTTGATTGGAAGCAGGGGATTATCTTTTCGACTACTTTGAAAAATGAGTGGTTTCGTTCACTTCTGGGACTCAGTCACCACGATTTCAAGCAGAAAACAGTAGCAGAGTATATTTCCTATCAATCTAATGACCTAGATTCGTTGGAAAAGGATTACCTTCCTCCATTGATGAGTTTTATCAAACAAATTTTACGTATCATCATTTACGCTTTCATTATTAGCAGAACAATTAATCCTATTGTATCACTGATTTTAATCTTTTCCACTGGAATTAGTATTCAAATTCCTAAAATCGTTGGGAAGTTGACCGCTAATCGTAGACAGGTTTACTTGAAAAAACAAGGAGATTACTATCGAACTTTGGAGGATTTGCTCATGGGACATCATTTGGTAAATAAACTAACTATGTCGCATTTTTTGAATCAACAAAAGAGTTCTCTAAAGAATTTGCAGGATAAGTATTTTAAGTATGGTTTGACAAAAATTACAGGCATCTTATTGACAGGTGTTTCTTTTGAATTCATTAGTCTTGTTCTGTTTATTTATTTAGCCTACTCTCTATCTCACCAGGAACTCGGTATTCCTGAGGTGGTGGCGAGTTTCGGATATATTAATGCTTTTTCTGAACCAATACAGGAAATCCTTTATGATTTACAAATGTTAGAGTCCGTAAAGCCTGTAATCAAGAGTTTTCAAAACATTGTTGGGAGACCCGTTTCAGTTCAAGCACCTCAACATTCTTTTGATACGATTACTTTGAAAAACATTTCCAAACAACTGGGAGAATCAAAATTGATAATTACTTCCGCTACGATTCAAAAAGGGGATAAAATTGCGCTTATTGGTAAGAATGGGTCTGGAAAAAGTAGTCTTCTCAATATTTTAAATGGAACAGATGAAGATTTTGAAGGACAAATTGTGCTAGATGGGCTTGTTTTGGACCATCTTTGGGGAAGATTCGGTATGATTCTGCAACAAGAACATACATTTATTTCGAGTTATGAAAATAATGTAACGCTATTCAATAGTTTCAATGAAAAATTTAGAGAAGAAGATTTTGAAAAAATTCCACCACAATCCCTGTCAGGTGGTCAGCAACAACGAATGTATTTAAATCGTGAGAAAAATCGTAAAAATCCATTGCTTATCCTAGACGAACCTTTCTCTGCCTTGGATACTAATCAGTTTAAAATGGAATTGGAAAGAGTTCTGGAACTACCAAGTGCCGTCATTGTTACTTTACATCGCCAAAACGAATTATTAAGTAAGTTTGACCAAGTTTGGGAAATTAAGAATGGAGAACTTGTAATTTTGAAATAGCTAAATTATAGAGAATAAAACGCATATTATCAGGAGTTCAGAGGAGATACCGGTTTTTCTTTTTCTAATAAGGAATCTAAAATTTCTTGCTTTCTCTATCTATTCAATTGATAGATTTCGTCAGAGAAAGACTGTAAAATTTTTGATATAATGTTAAGGATGGACTGACGGATACTTAAAGGATAATTTTTAAAAGAATTACAGGTGAGAAGAAAAATATGTAAGATTGGACAGAAGTCTCTCTACCATCATCCATGCAGAAACAAGATTATATGAAATAAAAGGAGTAACCAATGACCGGAAACTATTCAACACGTGAATACCGTGAGAAATTATATGATGATCTTCATGTTCGATTAAGAGATACAGTGATTTTGATGTGTGCGATTTTTATTGCCTCTATCGGCCTAAATATGAATTCAACAGCTGTCATTATTGGAGCCATGCTAATTTCCCCTCTTATGACACCGATTGTTGGACTCGGATTTGGTTTAGCTATTTTTGATACGCGTTTAATCAAGCAATCTCTAGAGGTTTTATTTACCCAAGTATTGGTCAGCTTGCTTGTCTCGGCTCTGTATTTCTGGATTTCTCCCTTATCTTATGAAAGCAGCGAATTGATTGCACGAACCTCTCCAACCATTTGGGATGTTCTCATTGCTATTGCTGGTGGGATAGCAGGCGTCATTGGTTCAAGGAAAAAAGAAGCAAACAATATCGTGCCAGGAGTAGCCATTGCAACAGCTCTGATGCCACCTATCTGTACTGCAGGTTACGGTTTAGCTAATGGAAATGTACGATTTTTATTTGGAGCTCTCTATCTTTTCTTGATCAACTGTGTCTTTATCATGCTAACCAACATTGTTGGAACAAGAATTTTGATGAGAAAATCTCCCTTAAGTTCATTTAAAGAGTTAAACATTAAAATGAGAATTGGGTTGATCTCCTTGATTCTATTATTGATTCTTCCAGCTAGTTATTCAGCAGTCACTCTGACGATAGATCAAGCGCGAAAAGAAGGAATCAAACAGTTTGTAGGAAAAGAGTTCGCCAATCATACGGTCATTAATCAAGTTTACAAATCAAGGAACAATGAATTGGTCTTGACGGTTGTTGGAGATCCGATTTCAGAAGAAGAATTAGAAACGCTCCACCAAAAACAAGCCTCTTACGGTATTCAATCTGTTCAATTGAAAGTCAATCAAGTTCATAATTCGACAAAATTAGACGGTGAGACGACCAAGGAATTTTATGAAACCATTAACAAGTATATCGATCAAAAACTCTCTGAAAAAGATTCACAAAAAGATCTCGTAAAAGAAAATGAAGCAGACAAGGATTGAGGATATTGACCTTATCTAACTCATGAAAGCAAATCTTGTGTGGTGGTTTGGTCAATCACTACTAGCTCGGATTAAATAATACTCTTCGAAAATCAAATTCAAACCACGTCAGCGTCGCCTTACCGTACTCAAGTACAGCTTGCGGCTAGCTTCCTAGTTTGCTTTTTGATTTTCATTGAGTAAAAATATAAAAAGCAACAGCTGAAATAGTTGTTGCTTTTTCTGGCTCTGAAAAATGTTTCTCAGACTGTGATTGTTTTATTTCTCAACGCGTGATTTGTTGGCGATATCAGCTAGGATAGCTTGAACAAAATCATCTACTGAGACAGTTTGTGTTTCTTTTTGGCCGTAGCGACGAACGTTAACAGTTCCGTCTTCCATTTCCTTGTCTCCAACAATCAATTGGTAAGGAATCTTGCTGGTTTGTGAAGCACGGATCTTGAACTGCATTTTTTCATTGCGCTCATCTACATCTGCACGAACACCGCGGTCACGGAGTTTCTTAGCCACTTCCCAAGCGTAGTCCACATGTTTTTCGTTAGATACTGGGATGAGGGTTACTTGGTGTGGTGCAAGCCATGTAGGGAAGGCACCCTTGTAGTTCTCAATCAAGATAGCTGTGAAGCGTTCCATAGTTGAGATAACTCCGCGGTGGATCATAACTGGACGGTGTTCTTCACCATCAGCTCCGATGTATTTAAGGTCGAAACGTTCTGGAAGCAAGAAGTCAAGTTGGATAGTAGAAAGAGTTTCTTCTTTTCCAAGAGCGGTCTTAACTTGAATATCCAATTTTGGTCCGTAGAAGGCTGCTTCACCTTCGGCTTCAAAGTAGTCCACACCCATTTCATCAAGAGCTGCACGAAGCATAGTTTGTGCATTTTCCCACATCTCATCGTTATCAAAGTACTTGTGAGTATCTTGAGGGTCACGAAGAGAGAGGCGGAAGCGGTATTCAGTCAAGTTGAAGTCTTCATAAACATCGATAATCAACTGAAGAGCACGCTGGAATTCTTCTTGGATTTGTTCTGGAGTAACGAAGAGGTGACCGTCGTTGAGTGACATTTCACGTACACGTTGAAGACCAGTGAGGGCACCAGATTTTTCATAACGGTGCATCATACCGATTTCAGCGATACGGATTGGCAACTCGCGGTAAGAGTGAACATGGTGTTTGAAGACTTGGATGTGGTGCGGACAGTTCATTGGACGAAGGACAAATTCTTCCCCATCACCCATATCCATAGTTGGGAACATGTCTTCTTGGTAATGATCCCAGTGACCAGAAGTCTTGTAAAGTTCAACAGAAGCAAGTGGTGGAGTGTAGACGTGTTGGTAGCCAGAAGCCAACTCCTTGTCGACAATGTAGCGTTCCAATTCACGACGGATAGTCGCACCATTTGGCAACCAAAATGGAAGTCCTTGGCCAACTTCTTGAGAAATCATGAAGAGGTCAAGCTCTTTACCAAGTTTACGGTGGTCACGTTCTTTAGCTTCTTCACGCATTTGAAGGTAGTTTTTCAAGTCTTTCTTGTCAAACCAAGCTGTACCGTAGATACGTTGCATCATAGCGTTGTCGCTATTTCCACGCCAGTAAGCACCTGCTACATGGAGAAGGTGGAAGATTTGGATGCGGCCTGTTGATGGGACGTGAGGGCCACGGCAAAGGTCTACATATTCACCCTGACGGTAGATGGTCAAACCACCTTCGTCTTCTGAGTGTTCTTCAATCAATTCCAACTTGTAAGGGTCATTTTTGAAGATTTCACGTGCCTCGTCTTTAGTCACTTCTTCACGAATTGATGGGAAGTTTTCTTTGACGATTTTTTGCATTTCTTCTTCGATACGAGGAAGGTCTTCGTTAGAGATTTGACCAGCTGTGTTGTCAGTATCGTAGTAGAAGCCGTCTTCGATGGCTGGACCAACACCCAAGTGAATGTCTGGGAAAAGACGACGAGCTGCTTGGGCAAACAAGTGAGCGGCTGAGTGACGCAAGATTGGAAGGGCATCTTCGTGATCAGGTGTCACAATTTCGATGCTTCCATCTTCAGTGATAGCACGAGTAGTGTCGATGAGTTTGCCGTTGAATTTACCAGCCAAGGCCTTTTTAGCTAGGGAATTGCTGATAGATTGGGCAATTTCAAAAGTTGTAACGCCAGATTCGAATTCACGAACAGCGCCATCTGGGAAAGTAATGTTAATCATGATGTTCTCCTTACTTATATTATTGACGAATGTGTTAACCCTATTCTGAAAACAGGGATAGAGAATTGTGAAAGCTAGAAAAACAAAAAGCGACATCCTCGAAAGGACGTCGCAACGTGGTTCCACCTTCATTTATGTTCCTCAAAAAAGAGGGACACCTCTGATTGGCTCTAACGTGGCCACCGTTTTATGTTTTCATAAAAAACTCAAGAGTAGTATCAGTTTAGGCTCTCTATGCGTTTCCAGCAACCACGCACTCTCTAGTAGAAAGGGACTAAGTGACTTGTCTCTATGGATTATTATAGCATGATTGTGAGATTTTTCAAGGATTTTGTGAAAGTTTTTTGTTTTTCAGTTTTTGCACTAGATTCTTAATAGCGGCACCGACAGCCATACCAACTATGGCAAAGACTTCATAGGCTAGGAAGTAGGGAAGGATAAATTCTCTGAAAGTAATGATGGTAAAACAATAGAGCAGTCCGTTCCCCAGTAACCACCAAAGAGAGAAACGGAAACGGTAGCTATAGAGTAACGATACAATCAAGATTACCAGAGGTGTAAAGAAGAGAATATTATTTACGTAGAGACTCTTGAGCAAAAGGGGGTCAGAAATGATTAGTGATAACAACTCATAAAATGGCCAATAAAAGAAAAATACGACCAAATAGTAGGGGACATGGGAATAGAATCTAGGCATGATAATCACCTCGTTTAAAAACAGATAACTTGGATTTCTTGCTATGATTATTATAGCATATTTAAAACAAGAAAGTAAATCTGTTGACAAAGAAGTTAGTTATTGGTAGAATAGGGATTGTCGTAAAGACAAATAACTTCTTCTTGGTTACAGGCATGCCAACCTGTCACTCGGATGAAGCCAAATAAAAAGGAGAAACATCATGGCAATCTCAAAAGAGAAAAAAAATGAAATCATCGCACAATATGCACGTCACGAAGGTGATACAGGTTCAGTAGAGGTTCAAGTTGCTGTCCTTACTTGGGAAATCAACCACCTTAACGAACACATCAAACAACACAAAAAAGACCACGCTACTTACCGTGGATTGATGAAGAAAATCGGTCGCCGTCGTAACTTGCTTGCATACTTGCGTAAAAACGACGTTAACCGTTACCGTGAGTTGATCAACTCTCTAGGACTTCGTCGCTAATCTGCTTTATTTTCCACTTACATTGCGTTGTCACCGCACCTCGATATACTCAAGTATTATCTTCGGTTACGGTTCCTAGCACTGTAAGGTAAAATAAACCAGAATGATCTCCCTTCGGGGAGATTTTTTTGTTTCACTAAAAATTTTGTACAATCTTCTCCTCGCCGTCTAGTCTATAAACGTTTTATCCAGCAAGAATCATGATGCTAAGGGCGTAAGAAATCCGTATGAAAATAGGGAAATGACACAGTGTTCGATGAACACAAGGAGTTTCATCTTTTTCACTAGGATTTTAGCCCGGGCTCAAATCAGCTCTCGGACTTCAGAGGGCTTTTTTATTGAGGTTTTATCGGTCACAATTTTGGAGACTACAAAAACCCGCAAGAGCCAATACTTTTCTTGTTTTCAGTTTTATCGGTCACAATTTTAGAGACTACAAAAACCTCAAATGGTATCAGCTAATGACACCATAAGGATGCGCAGCTACTCGGCTTGAAAAGCCTAGTAGCTGTCTGCAAGCCCCTTCGGAGAGCCCACACTTTACGAAGTAAAGTATAGTATGTTATACTTTACATGGAAGTAGTCACCGAATTCCAGTTAGAAATTACTTTGTAACTACGTTTTGAGGAGGAGTAAAATGCTTTCCTATGTTCGACATTACCCACTAGCGATAGCTAAATTAATGTGTCTGTGCTCTCCTAAAATCTGCTGATTTATTACTGACCAATACAGGAGGTTTTTTATGGGACAGACAATCATATCTGCTATTGGTGTTTATATTTCCACCAGTATCGATTATTTAATTATTTTATTTATTTTATTTGCACAGCTATCACAGAATAAACAAAAATGGCATATTTATGCGGGGCAATATCTAGGCACAGGCTTACTTGTAGGGGCGAGTTTAGTTGCTGCTTATGTCGTTAATTTCGTGCCTGAAGAATGGATGGTTGGATTGCTTGGTTTAATCCCTATCTATTTAGGGATTCGCTTTGCAATTGTTGGAGAAGGTGAGGAAGAAGAGGAAGAAGAGGAAGAAATTATTGAAAGATTAGAACAAAGCAAGGCAAATCAACTGTTTTGGACAGTTACATTGCTAACAATTGCGTCTGGCGGAGATAATTTAGGTATCTATATACCTTATTTTGCTTCATTAGATTGGTCACAGACCTTCGTGGCCTTGCTTGTGTTTGTAATCGGCATAATTATCTTATGCGAGATTAGTCGGGTGTTATCCTCTATTCCCTTAATATTCGAGACAATTGAAAAATACGAGCGAATCATTGTGCCCTTAGTATTCATTCTACTTGGACTATACATCATGTATGAAAATGGCACGATAGAGACTTTTCTGACCGTGTAGATTTTTTTGTTTCACTAGGATTTTATCCCGAGCTCAAATTGGCTCTCTGATTTTCAGAGGGCTTTTTATGTTGTCACTTTACCTCGATATACTCAAGTATAATCTTCGGTTACGATTATTAGCACTGTAAGACCAACTATATTTATTTTTCTCATCTTGTTCCATTGTTGAAAATATGGTATACTTTTCATGAGAATTTTCTAAATTTTTAAGATTCTATCAAAGGAGGTTTGCATGCTTTCCAAATTTTCTGGAAGCCGACAAGACCAGCAATTTGTGTTACTTTTAGTTATTTTGCTAGGTATTTTAGGGATTTCTCTCTTTCTAGCAGTTTCAATGGGATCTGTTGCGATTAATCTAGGAGATACCTATCGGATTATTTTGAGCAGGTTGGGATTTCCTCTTGAGATAGGAGAGGTTTCCAAGTCTACTCTTGCCATTGTATGGAACATGAGATTCCCTCGAGTATTGTTAGGTCTGATAGTAGGAGCAGGCCTTTCTATGTGTGGTAGTGTGATGCAGTCCACGGTAAACAATCCCATCGCTGAGCCCTATGTCTTAGGAATCTCTGCTGGTGCAACTCTAGGGGCAACCTTGAGCATCATTCTTGGTTTAAAAGTGATGATTAGCCTTGGAGCTTTTCTTGGAGCTATTTTGGCAACAATTGCTGTCCTCATCATTGCCTCTATGCAGGGAAGGATGACGACTTCCAGTCTGATCTTATCAGGAACGGTGGTCAACGCTCTCTTTCTGGCTTTTTCCAACTTTATTATCTCAGTTGGAGCTAATGCGGACAGTGTGATGACTATTAAGTTTTGGACAATGGGTTCGCTCGCTGGGACTTCCTGGGCAGACTTGGTCCTGCCAACTATAGTGGTAGGAATGGCCTTTCTATTTTTCTCTACTCAGTATCGTGTTTTCAATGCGATGATGATGGGAGATGAGGCTGCTTTAACTTTGGGGATTCCCTTACGCTTTTATTGGTATCTTTATGTGACCATGGTGGCTGTGCTAACAGCAGTCTTAGTAGCAACCTGTGGGATTATTGGATTTGTTGGTCTGATTACTCCACATTTAGCTCGAGGGTTAGTAGGAACGAATCACAAGAGGCTTTTTCCTGTTGCAACCTTGCTGGGTGCCCTCTTTGTCATTTGGGCAGACGTATTCTCCCGTATCATCATTCCAAACGCAGAGCTTCCTATTGGTATTTTCACAGCCTTGGTAGGTGCTCCCTTCTTTATCTACATTGTTGGAGGTAGGCGAAGGGAGGTGAGGGTCTGATATGGACTTGATTTGTCAGGACATCCACTTTGGACTAGGAGAGAAAAAAATCCTCAAAGGAGTCTCTCTTAAGGTTGAAGGGAATCAATTTCACACGATATTAGGGCCAAATGGAAGCGGGAAAACCAGTCTACTTAAACTCCTTTATCGTCAGGAAAAGGTGGACAAAGGCTTGATAAGCCTAGATGGAAAGCCTCTGGAACAATGGACGCTCAAAGAAACAGCCAAGCAAATGGCAGTTGTCACCCAGTTTAACCAGCTGCAGTTTGATTGTACAGTTGAGGAAATCGTCTTGCTGGGAAGAACTCCCCACCTCTCTTTTTTACAGAAGGAAAGGGAAAGAGATTTTACACTCGTTCAAGATGCCCTCGTTAAGGTGGATATGCTCGAGAAAAAAACTCGTCTCTATTCGTCCCTGTCGGGGGGAGAGAAACAGCGAGTTTTGTTAGCCCGCGCCTTGGCGCAAGAACCGACTCTCTTACTCCTAGACGAACCAACCAATCATCTGGATATCAGGTATCAGCTAGACTTGTTGGCTATTGTGAAGAATCTCAAGGTCAATGTTCTAGCTGTCCTACATGATATTCAACTTGCTTGTCGCTATTCGGATTATCTCTATCTGATGAAAGAGGGGGAAATCCTTTACCAAGGGACTCCAAAGGAGACCATCACCCCTGAGTCATTGCAAACTGTATATGGAGTTCAAAGTCAGGTGACTTGGACCGAGGATCAGCAAGCTATGATTCACTATTTATAAGAATGAAAAGGAAAACAAGATGAAAAAAACACTAAGCATTTTACTGGTAACAGTAGCTACCTTAACTATGGCAGCTTGTGGCAATACTGCTACAGAAAAAGCTACCACACAATCTAGCACAGAAACAAGTCAAAAGGCTAACGCAGAGACGACTTATCCGCTAACGGTCAAAACTTATGATGCTAAAGGAAATGAAGTCGAACAAGTTTTTGAAAAGGCACCTGAAAAAGTTATCACCAACAATCTTTCAACCACTGAAATCTTATTGGAGTTGGGGTTGAAGGATAAAATTGCTGGCATGCTCAATCCAGACAATGCTGTGACGGACAAATACAAGGACGCGATTGCGACTATTCCTCAAATTGGGGATAAAAAAACAGTCTCACAAGAGACAGTCCTTTCTTATGAGCCAGACGCTGTGATGGGACGAAACATGATGTTTTCTGAAAAATCCTTGGGGACAGTTAGCACTTGGAATGAAAACAAAATCCCAGTTTATACTCAAAAAGCTTCTCTCTCAACAATTCAGCAAGATTTGGGGAATATCGTAGAAGATGTCAAAAATCTTGGAATGATTTTCAATGTTCAGGACAAGGCCAATGAATATGCAGCTCAATTACAAACTAAAATTGACGCTGTTAAGAAAGCAAATCCAGCAAGCCAAGGTGAAAAGAAAAAGGCTTTGATTATGGTTGCTTATAATGATGAAACCTTCGGTGCCTACAAGTCTGCTTTGCAAGAAAGTTTGCTGAACCAACTTGGTTATACAAACGTTGCTACGGGGACATCAGGCTTGACCTTGGAAAATCTCGTGTCAATGGATCCTGAATTGATTATCTATGTAACCAGCGACCGCAATAAAAAATTGGATGAAAAAGCAGTAGAGTTGATGAAGGCAAATGCTGTTTTGGAAAGCGTTCCTGCTATAAAGAATCAAAAAATCATGACCATCTCTTACGATGAATTGATGGACTATGGTCCAGCAGTGATTGATTCCCTTGAGAAAATCAATGACTTTATCAATAAATAATGAGTTTGATTGGGAAGGAATTCAAGTTAAAATCAGCCTTCCTTCTAACTACGACCCCAATCAAACCTATCCAGCGATTCTCTTGAATGATGGAAACTTGGATTTCCTATCCTCCCTTTCCGAATCTGTGATTTTAGTGGGCTTGACCTCTAAAAATCGCTTAGACGACTACACTCCCTGGAAGGCAGCTGCCCTGAGAGAGGGAGCTCCAGATTTTGGAGGTCAGGCCAAGGTCTATCATGATCATTTATTTGGAGGTCTTTTGGACAAGTTGCAGTCGCTTTATCGACTGGATGAAGCACGCCTTGCCTACGGAGGTTATTCACTAGGTGGCTTGGCGGCGGTTTACAGTCTTTTCAGCTTTGACAAGGTTTCTTCTGTTTTCTCTATTTGCGGTTCTTTTTGGTATCCTGATTTTGTGGCTTACTGCAAGGAAGAGACAGTGAAAAATCTAAACTGTTTGCTGTATTTACAGAATGGTCAAACAGAAGGATCACACCATACTAATCGCTTGGCTCAAGCACCAGCCTATGCTGAGCAGATCCATACCAGTCTTCAGAAACGCTATCCGAACGGCCAGTTTGTCTTTGATCCTTATGAACACCATGAACAAGTAGTTGAACGATTTTTAGCTTTTTCCAGCTGGTTGGCTCAAAAATGGAAAATCGAATAAAAGAATTATCCCTTGGCTTTTGCCAAGGGATTGTTGTATTTATTTAACCAAGTTTTTCTCTCTTTTTATCTGGATTCCATACAAAGCTTGCGATAAAGCTAAAGATGATGGTTAGGATAGCGAGGATAATGGCAAGGATGAGAGCAGGTATGCGGATAAGCCACCAGAGTGGGTTTGTTTTTTTATCATTGTGCCATTGTTTCGTTTCGTCGTCCAAACGTTGGAATTCTGATTGGATACGATTGGCGACTGTTTCAATGCCTTCAACATTCATTTTTTTGATATCTGAGATATCGATTGGATTCCCAAAGTTCATATCGACACGCTCGCGGCTAACCAAGCCTTTCAAGGTCATGGGACCGGTGTAGGTAACCGGCATGATACGGACCTTGGCCATTTTGGCAATCAAGGCTACGCCACCCTTGACATCGTTTGAGTGACGGCTCCCACTTGGAAACATGATGAGAGAGCGATCACTTTTTTTGAGAACATTGATAGGGTATTTGATGGCAGAAGCGCTAGGATTTTCCCGGTCGATAGGAAAGGCACCACACATGCGAATCCACCAACCAAAGATACGGTTGGTAAAGAGCTCTTTTTTGGCCATAAAGATAAATTGTTTTGGTTTGGTCGCAAAGGCCATGTAAACTGGATCCCACCAAGTGCGGTGAGGCGCAACCAAAATATAATTTTCATCTTGATTAGGAATTTTATCAGTATTATGATAATGGGCATTGCCATTGATGGACCATAGGAGCAAGACAACTAATCCACGTAAATAAGTATAAAACATGCGATCTCCTTCAATTATTTTCTTGTTATTATTATACCTTATCAAAGGAGGGCTGGCAAACTTTTCCCTTGACTAGGTGCATATTTGGGGTGAGATTAGAATTCTTTTAGAAAAAATGATATGATAGAGTTTATGGATAAAAATAAGATTATGGGATTAACCCAAAAAGAAGTCGCGGAAAGACAGACTAAGGGCTTGGTCAATGATTTTACTGCTTCGGCCAGTACCAGTACTTGGCAAATCGTTAAACGAAATGTCTTTACCCTTTTTAACGCTTTGAACTTTGCCATCGCTTTGGCCCTTGCCTTTGTGCAGGCTTGGAGCAATCTGGTCTTCTTTGCCGTTATCTGTTTTAACGCTTTTTCTGGAATTGTGACCGAGCTACGGGCTAAACACATGGTGGACAAGCTCAATCTCATGACCAAGGAAAAGGTCAAAACCATTCGTGATGGCCAAGAAGTGACTCTGAATCCGGAAGAATTGGTGTTAGGAGATGTCATTCGTCTGTCTGCTGGAGAGCAGATTCCCAGTGATGCCTTGGTTTTGGAAGGTTTTGCGGAGGTTAATGAAGCCATGTTGACGGGGGAAAGTGATTTGGTGCAAAAGGGAGTGGATGCCTTGCTTTTGTCAGGAAGTTTCTTAGCTAGTGGGTCAGTTTTAGCTCAAGTTCACCATGTCGGTGCAGACAACTATGCTGCCAAACTCATGCTGGAAGCCAAGACCGTTAAACCCATCAACTCCCGAATTATGAAATCGCTGGACAAGTTAGCAGGTTTTACTGGAAAGATTATCATTCCTTTTGGTCTGGCTCTTTTGCTAGAAGCCTTGCTTTTAAAAGGCTTGCCTCTCAAGTCATCTGTTGTAAATTCATCGACAGCCCTTTTGGGGATGTTGCCCAAGGGAATTGCCCTTTTGACCATCACTTCGCTATTGACTGCAGTGATTAAGTTGGGCTTGAAAAAGGTCTTGGTGCAGGAGATGTACTCTGTTGAGACCTTGGCGCGCGTGGATATGCTCTGTTTGGACAAGACGGGCACCATCACCCAAGGAAAGATGCAGGTGGAGGCTGTTCTTCCACTGACGGAAACTTACGGTGAAGAGGTTATTGCCAGCATTTTGGCCAGCTACATAGCTCACAGTGAGGATAAAAATCCAACAGCTCAAGCTATTCGAAAGCGTTTTGTGGGAGAAGTTACTTATCCTATGATTTCTAATCTGCCTTTCTCAAGCGACCGCAAGTGGGGAGCCATGGAGTTAGAAGGTCTGGGGACAGTTTTCTTAGGGGCACCTGAGATGTTGCTGGATTCTGAGGTCCCAGAAGCCAGAGAGGCCTTGGAGAGAGGGTCACGCGTCTTGGTCTTAGCTCTCAGTCAGGAGAAATTAGACCATCACAAACCACAAAAACCATCTGATATTCAGGCTCTAGCCTTGCTGGAAATCTTGGACCCCATTCGGGAGGGAGCAGCAGAGACGCTGGACTATCTCCGTTCTCAGGAAGTGGGGCTCAAGATTATCTCTGGGGACAATCCAGTTACGGTATCCAGCATTGCACAGAAGGCTGGTTTTGCGGACTACCACAGCTATGTAGATTGCTCCAAAATCACGGATGAGGAATTGGTTGCTATGGCTGAAGAGACAGCTATTTTCGGACGTGTTTCCCCTTATCAAAAGAAACTCATCATCCAAACTCTGAAAAAAGCAGGGCATACAACAGCTATGACAGGGGATGGAGTTAATGATATCTTGGCCCTTCGTGAGGCGGATTGTTCTATCGTGATGGCTGAGGGAGATCCTGCGACTCGTCAGATTGCCAATCTGGTTCTCTTGAACTCTGACTTCAATGATGTTCCTGAGATTCTCTTTGAAGGTCGTCGCGTGGTCAATAACATTGCCCATATCGCCCCGATTTTCTTGATAAAGACCATCTATTCATTCTTGCTCGCAGTCATCTGTATTGCCAGTGCTCTTCTGGGACGGTCTGAGTGGATCTTGATTTTCCCCTTCATTCCAATCCAGATTACCATGATTGACCAGTTCGTGGAAGGTTTCCCACCATTCGTTCTGACTTTTGAGCGAAATATCAAACCTGTTGAGCCAAATTTCCTCAGAAGATCTATGCTTCGTGCTCTACCAAGCGCTCTCATGGTCGTCTTCAGCGTTCTTTTTGTGAAAATATTTGGAAGTAGCCAAGGTTGGTCTGAGTTAGAAATCTCAACTCTACTCTATTATCTCTTGGGGTCAATTGGTTTCTTATCCGTATTTAGAGCCTGCATGCCATTTACCCTATGGCGTGTCCTCTTGATTGTTTGGTCAGTAGGAGGCTTCCTAGCCACAGCTCTCTTCCCAAGAATCCAAAAACTGCTTGAAATTTCGACCTTAACAGGACAAACATTACCTGTTTATGGTGTCATGATGTTGGTCTTTACCGTGATTTTCATCCTGACTAGTCGCTATCAAGCCAGAAAATAAAGAAAGGCTGCAATCTGTGGATTGCGGTCTTTTTAGGTACAAGATTGCCAGCTGAAATGTGGTATAATAAGAGGTAATAGAGTTTTGGAAAGTGAGAGAAAATGATTTCAAAGAGATTAGAATTAGTGGCTTCCTTTGTGCCACAGGGAGCAATTTTACTAGATGTGGGGAGTGACCATGCTTATCTGCCTATCGAGTTGGTCGAAAGAGGCCAAATCAAAAGCGCCATTGCAGGTGAGGTGGTGGAAGGTCCCTATCAGTCTGCTGTCAAAAATGTTGAGGCTCACGGTCTAAAGGAGAAAATCCAAGTCCGTTTAGCCAATGGGCTGGCAGCCTTTGAAGAGGCTGACCAAGTATCGGTTATCACCATTGCAGGTATGGGAGGCCGTTTGATTGCTAGGATTTTAGAAGAAGGCTTGGACAAGCTGGCTAATGTAGAACGTTTGATTCTCCAGCCCAATAATCGTGAAGACGACTTGCGTATCTGGCTACAAGAGAACGGATTTCAGATTGTAGCTGAAAGCATCTTAGAAGAAGCTGGCAAGTTTTACGAGATTTTGGTGGTGGAAGCAGGACAAATGAAGTTATCAGCCAGCGATGTCCGCTTTGGTCCTTTCTTGTCCAAAGAGATCAGTCCAGTCTTTGTCCAAAAATGGCAAAAAGAAGTTGTTAAGCTAGAGTTTGCCCTCGGACAAATTCCTGAAAAAAATTTGGAAGAACGTCAAGTTCTAGCAGATAAGATTCAAGCCATCAAGGAGGTGCTCCATGCTAGCAAGTGAAGTGATTAACGCGTATGAAGCCTTTTGCCCTCAGGAATTTTCCATGGAGGGAGACAGTCGTGGCCTGCAAATTGGAACTTTAGACAAGGATATCCAAAGGGTCATGGTGGCTCTGGATATTCGTGAAGAAACGGTGGCTGAAGCCATTGAAAAGGGTGTGGACTTGATTATTGTCAAGCACGCGCCGATTTTCCGTCCTATCAAGGACTTGGTAGCTAGCCGTCCACAAAATCAGATTTACATTGATCTGATCAAGCATGACATTGCAGTGTATGTCAGCCATACCAATATTGACATCGTTGAAAATGGACTCAATGATTGGTTCTGTCAGATGCTAGGAATCGAGGAGACGACTTATCTACAGGAGACAGGTCCAGAACGTGGAATTGGTCGTATTGGGAATGTTCAGCCTCAGACATTTGGGGAATTGGCCCAGCATGTCAAGCAAGTCTTTGGTTTAGATAGTCTTCGATTGATGCATTATCAAGAGAATGACTTGCAGAAGCCTATTTCAAGAGTGGCCATCTGTGGTGGAAGTGGGCAGTCTTTCTATAAGGATGCCTTAGCTAAAGGAGCGGATGTCTATATCACTGGTGATATTTACTACCACACTGCCCAGGATATGCTGTCTGATGGCCTGTTAGCACTGGATCCAGGTCACTATATAGAAGTGCTGTTTGTAGAAAAAATCGCAGCACTCCTTACTCAATGGAAGGAAGAAAAGGGCTGGGATATTGATATCTTGCCTAGTCAAGCCTCGACCAATCCTTTCCACCATATCTAGTTAGAAAGTGAAAACAATGAAAAAAGTTGCCATTATCGGAGCAGGGATTGTAGGTGCCACAGCTGCCTACTACCTCTCGAAAGAAAGTGACCTAGAGGTGACCGTTTTTGACCATGGACAAGGGCAAGCTACCAAGGCCGCAGCAGGAATTATCAGTCCTTGGTTTTCCAAACGCCGCAATAAAGCTTGGTACAAAATGGCGCGCTTGGGGGCTGACTTTTATGTGGATTTATTAGCTGATTTAGAGAAGTCAGGGCAAGAAATCGACTTTTACCAGCGTTCGGGAGTTTTTCTCTTGAAAAAGGATGAGTCCAAGTTGGAAGAACTCTACCAACTAGCCCTCCAGCGTAGAGAAGAATCTCCCTTGATAGGCCAGTTAGCCATTCTGGACCCAGCATCATCAAATGAATTATTCCCTGGTTTGCAGGGATTTGACTGCCTGCTCTATGCTTCTGGTGGAGCGAGA
Source organism: Streptococcus sp. 5346 (assembly GCF_013277455.1). GTDB lineage: Bacteria > Bacillota > Bacilli > Lactobacillales > Streptococcaceae > Streptococcus. The sequence continues at coordinate 9,126 of NZ_VMMY01000015.1, read as the reverse complement.
GTAGATGGCAAACTCTTAGTGACTCGTTTGCTGGAAGCCAGTCAGGTCAAGCTGGTCAAAGAAAAAGTGAGTCTGCATCCTCTATCATCAGGCTACCAGATTGGCGAAGAGGTGTTTGATCAGGTTATTTTGGCAACGGGAGCTTGGTTGGGTCACATATTAGAACCCTTGGGTTATGATGTAGATGTTCGTCCTCAGAAAGGACAACTCCGAGATTATCAGCTGGCCCAAGATATAGAATCATACCCTGTTGTTATGCCAGAAGGGGAGTGGGATTTGATTCCTTTTGCAGGTGGGAAATTGTCCCTAGGCGCTACCCATGAAAATGACATGGGATTTGACTTGACGGTAGATGAAACCTTACTCCAACAAATGGAGGAGGCAGCCCTGCCTTGCTATCCTAGTTTAGTAGAAGCTACCAGAGCTGGTGAGCGTGTGGGAATCCGTGCCTACACTAGTGATTTCTCACCTTTCTTTGGGCAGGTGCCAGAATTGGCAGGTGTCTATGCAGCCAGTGGACTAGGTTCATCAGGTCTCACAACGGGTCCTATCATTGGTTACCACCTAGCTCAACTGGTCCAAAGTAGGGAAATGACCTTAGACCCAGCAAACTACCCAATTGAAAACTATGTCAAACGACTAAAAATCGAATAAATATTTTACTGAAATTTTAGCTTAGCTTCTAGGATGGCAAATGACATTCCCTATCAAAAATGGTAAAATAAGAAAAAATGATCCGAGAATCGAGGAAAAAAGATGCAAGAAAAGATTTTAGTAACGGGTGGAGCTGGTTTTATCGGAACCCACACTGTTATTGAGTTAATCCAAGCAGGTCATCAGGTTGTTGTGGTGGATAACCTTGTCAACAGCAACCGTAAAAGTTTAGAAGTTGTTGAGAGAATTACAGGAGTTGAAGTTCCTTTTTATGAGGCTGATATCCGTGATACAGATACTCTTTGTGACATTTTCAAACAAGAAGAACCAACAGGTGTTATTCACTTTGCTGGTTTGAAGGCTGTCGGTGAATCTACTCGTATTCCTCTTGCTTATTATGACAATAATATCGCTGGAACTGTCAGTCTTCTAAAAGCCATGGAAGAAAACAACTGTAAAAACATCATTTTCAGTTCTTCTGCGACAGTTTACGGAGATCCTCATACCGTGCCAATCTTGGAAGATTTCCCACTTTCAGTGACCAACCCATATGGCCGCACTAAGCTTATGCTTGAGGAAATTTTGACCGATATTTACAAAGCAGACTCAGAATGGAATGTGGTCTTGCTTCGTTACTTTAACCCAATCGGAGCCCATGAGAGTGGTGATTTGGGAGAAAATCCAAACGGTATTCCAAACAATCTCTTGCCATATGTGACTCAAGTAGCCGTTGGAAAATTAGAGCAAGTGCAAGTGTTTGGAGACGATTACGATACGGAAGACGGAACTGGTGTTCGTGACTATATCCACGTTGTCGATTTGGCTAAAGGTCACGTTGCAGCTCTACAAAAAATCCAAAAAGGTTCAGGCCTAAACGTTTATAACCTTGGAACAGGGAAAGGCTACTCAGTTCTTGAAATTATCCAAAATATGGAAAAAGCAGTGGGACGTCCAATTCCTTACCGCATCGTAGACCGTCGCCCAGGGGATATCGCAGCCTGCTATTCAGATCCTGCAAAAGCCAAAGCAGAACTGGGCTGGGAAGCAGAATTAGGCATCACCCAAATGTGTGAAGACGCATGGCGTTGGCAAAGCAAACATCCAAATGGATTTGAAGACTAAGATGGTGATGTCAATCATTGTCCCCTGTTTAAACGAAGAGGAAGTACTTCCTCTTTTTTATCAGGCTCTGGAAGCTCTGATTCCTGACTTGGAAACAGAAATCGAGTATGTCTTTGTCGATGATGGATCAAGTGATGGGACCTTGGAACTCTTAAAGGCCTATCGGGAACAAAATCCGGCAGTGCATTATCTTTCTTTCTCTCGAAATTTTGGGAAAGAAGCAGCTCTTTATGCAGGCTTGCAATATGCGACAGGAGATTTGGTGGTGGTGATGGATGCAGACCTCCAAGATCCTCCGAGTATGTTGCTTGAGATGAAAAATTTACTAGACCAGAATGCAGACTTGGACTGTGTTGGAACACGCAGGACCAGTCGGGAGGGAGAACCAGTTTTACGTAGTCTCTGCGCTAATCTCTTTTACCGCCTTATGCAAAAAATTAGTCCAGTAGCCTTGCCATCAGGTGTCCGTGATTTTCGCATGATGAGACGGTCTGTAGTCGATGCTATTTTAGCTTTGACCGAGTCTAATCGTTTTTCTAAGGGACTCTTTGCCTGGGTCGGCTTTAAAACCCATTATCTGGACTATCCAAATGTCGAAAGGCAGGCTGGCAAGACCAGTTGGAGTTTTAGGCAACTCTTTTTTTACTCCATTGAAGGGATTGTTAATTTTTCAGATTTTCCCTTGATTATCGCCTTTGTGGCTGGTCTCTTATCTTGTTTTGTTTCTCTACTAATGACCTTTTTTGTCGTGGTTCGGACCCTCATTTTGGGCAATCCGACATCAGGTTGGACCTCTCTGATGGCTGTCATTCTCTTTCTTGGGGGAATTCAACTCTTGACCATTGGAATTCTCGGCAAGTATATCAGTAAGATTTATTTAGAGACTAAAAAAAGACCACTTTATCTTATCAAAGAAAAAAGTGACCTTCCTGATTTTACAGAAAAAAATAAAGTGAAAAGACTATAATTTTACATGGAAATATGCTAAACTAGAGGGAGTGGATTATCGCCATTGATTTAGGCTTCCTGGTTTCTGATCAGGGCGCGAGTTGGGCAATTTTTAACAGCCTCTAAGATATCCTGACTAGGAGAAATTTCTTTTTCCAGTTGGTCAGGGTCATCGTAAAAACGCACGATTCCATTATCGTGGTAATCAAATAAATCAGAATAAGTTTGGCAAAGTCCACAGGCGATACATCGTTCAGGTATAAGTGTGATTTTCATGTTCATATTTATATTGTAATAAGAAAAGTAAAAAAAAACAAGGAGTAGGGTATGGAAAAAGAACCGTGGCAAGAAGATATTTATGATCAAGAAGAATCAAGAGCAGAGCGTCGTAAGAGAACTCAAGGCAGAGATGTAGTGGCCAATCGTGTCTTGACGATTTTAGCTAGTATTTTCTTCGTGATTGTAGTCGTGATGATTATTGTTCTTATCTATCTATCAACGGGGGGGAGTAATCGCACGGCAGCCTTGAAAGATTTTCATGATTCAGATGCAAGTGTAGTACAAGTCTCATCTTCAAGCAGTTCCCAGCCTGAGCAGAGTTCAGAGCCAGAATCTACTTCTAGTAGTTCAGAAGAAGCTACTAATCCTGAAGGCACGATTAAAGTTCTAGCAGGAGAAGGGGAAGCAGCTATTGCCGCTCGTGCAGGAATCTCCATTGCTCAGTTAGAGGCCTTGAATCCTGGGCATATGGCTACAGGATCTTGGTTTGCTAATCCAGGTGATGTTGTCAAAATAAAATAGGAGTTGATATGAAAACTATTCAAATTGCTATTGACGGCCCTGCTTCAAGTGGTAAGAGTACGGTCGCAAAGATTATTGCCAAGGATTTTGGATACACCTACCTAGATACAGGTGCCATGTATCGTGCGGCAACCTATATGGCTCTTAAGAACCAGTTAGGAGTAGAAGAAGTCGAAGCCCTTCTAGCCTTGTTGGACCAGCATCCAATTAGTTTTGGGCGTTCAGAAACTGGGGAACAGCTTGTCTTTGTAGGAGATGTGGATATTACCCATCCTATCCGTGAAAATGAAGTGACCAATCATGTTTCAGCTATTGCGGCGATTCCTGAAGTGCGTGAGAAACTGGTTTCTCTCCAACAAAAAATCGCCCAGCAAGGCGGGATTGTCATGGATGGCCGCGATATTGGAACTGTTGTATTGCCACAAGCAGAATTAAAAATTTTCCTAGTAGCTTCGGTAGATGAAAGAGCAGAGCGTCGTTACAAGGAAAATATTGCCAAGGGAATTGAAACAAACCTTGAAATACTAAAAGAGGAAATTGCTGCGCGTGACTACAAGGATAGTCATCGTGAGACTTCTCCTCTTAAACAAGCAGAGGATGCTGTATACCTTGATACAACTGGTTTGAACATTCAAGAAGTAGTTGAAAAAATCAAAGCAGAAGCTGAAAAAAGAATGTAGATGTAGAAAAGCCGATAGATGGATATCGGTTTTTTTCTAAATTTGTCAAAATGCTGATTTTAGGGTATAATAGTTGCTGTTCGAGAAATTTTGATTTTCAAAGAATAGTGAATGATGATAAGGAGAAACCATGAACAACCTACCAAATTGCCCACAATGTAACTCAGAGTATGTCTACGAAGACGGTGCCCTACTGGTTTGCCCAGAGTGTGCTCATGAGTGGAATCCTGCTGAGGTTACAGAAGTAGAAGAGGGTCTTGTCGCTATCGATTCCAACGGAAATAAATTGGCTGACGGTGATACTGTTACCCTCATCAAGGACTTGAAAGTAAAAGGTGCGCCAAAAGATTTGAAACAAGGGACGCGCGTGAAAAATATCCGCATCGTAGAAGGCGACCACAATATCGACTGTAAAATTGATGGCTTCGGTGCCATGAAGCTCAAATCAGAGTTTGTGAAGAAGATTTAAGTATGTCAAAGCACTACAAACTTGTATTTTATAGCCGTATCTTCTTGTTTCTAGCGGCTTTTACAGGAGTTTATCTTGAAATTACCAAGCATGGTGGTTTTGGGATGCTTCTCTATTACACGGTTCTGTCCAACCTCTTGGTAACTATTTTTACCCTTTATCTCCTAAAGGTGATGAGCCGTGTAGGTGAAAACTGGCAAAGACCAAGTCTCTTGCGCTTAAAAGGTGGAGTCACCATGAGTATCATGATTACCTGTGTGATTTACCATTTCCTCTTAGCGCCTATTGCGACTAATTTCTATACCCTAGAAAATTTCCTTTGCCACTATATCGTTCCCCTCTGGTTTTTCGCAGATACCCTCTTTTTTGACAAACAGGGTCAATACAAGATTTGGGATCCAATTGTGTGGACGATTTTACCCTTGCTGTATATGATGTTTGCTCTCTTTAATGGTTTGGTTTTAAAACTCAATATTCCAAATGCCAAGGATAATCCTTTCCCTTACTTCTTTTTGAATGTGAACAAGGGTTGGGATGTCGTGTTCAAGTGGTGTCTGATTATCTTTGTTGCCTATATGGTGGCAGGATTTATCTTCTACTTTATCAAGCAAATCAAGAGAAAGTCATCCTAATACTCTTCGAAAATCAAATTCAAACCATGTCAGCTTCGCCTTAGGGTATATATGTGACTGACTTCGTCAGTTTCATCCGCAACCTCAAAACCATGTTTTGAGCTGACTTCGTCAGTTTCATCTACAACCTCAAAGCAGTGCTTTGAGCAACCTGTGGCTAGCTTCCTAGTTTGCTCTTTGATTTTCATTGAGTATAAGATATGAGGGATTCATTTTCGAGTTTAAGAAGGAGTCTATACACTAAAGAGGCTTCTTCTTTTCTTGCTTGTTTGCTAACTATCAAAAGAGACAGAAGATTAAGAGAAAATATAGAAAGAGATTTCATGAAACAATTTTTAGAACGGGCCAGTATTTTGGCTCTCTCCCTCGTTTTGATTACATCCTTTTCCATCTCGAGTGCCCTGCCAGCCATGTTTGACTATTATCAAGGCTATCCTAAGGAACAAATTGAGCTCTTGGCGAGCTTGCCTTCCTTTGGAATTATGATTATGTTACTACTAAATGGTTTCTTAGAAAAAATATTTCCTGAGCGATTACAGATTAGTTTGGGATTGTTGATTTTATCACTGAGTGGAACAGCACCCTTTTGGTATCAAGCCTATCCCTTTGTCTTTGGAACACGGATTCTTTTTGGTTTGGGTGTTGGGATGATTAATGCTAAGGCAATTTCTATTATCAGTGAACGCTATCAAGGGAAAACGCGAATTCAGATGTTAGGGCTACGTGGTTCTGCAGAGGTTGTTGGAGCTTCTCTCATTACCTTGGCAGTCGGCCAGTTGTTGTCATTTGGTTGGACAGCTACTTTCTTAGCCTATAGTGCTGGATTTTTGGTGCTGACCCTTTATCTGCTCTTTGTCCCTTATGGAAAAGAAAAGAAAGAAGTCAAGAAAAAAGCGAAGGAAGCAAGTCACTTAACTCGAGAAATGAAAGGCTTGATTTTTACCCTAGCTATAGAAGCAGCAGTGGTAGTTTGTACCAATACAGCTATTACCATCCGTATTCCAAGTTTGATGGTGGAAAGAGGACTTGGAGATGCCCAGTTATCTAGTTTTGTTCTTAGTGTCATGCAGTTGATCGGGATTGTGGCTGGTGTGAGTTTCTCTTTCTTGATTTCTATCTTTAAAGAGAAACTGCTCCTCTGGTCTGGTATTACTTTTGGTTTGGGGCAAATTGTGATTGCCTTGTCTCCATCCTTGTGGGTGGTAGTGGCAGGAAGCATTCTGGCTGGTTTTGCCTACAGTGTAGCCTTGACGACGGTCTTTCAACTTGTTTCTGAACGAATTCCAGCTAAACTCCTCAATCAAGCAACTTCATTTGCAGTTTTAGGCTGTAGTTTCGGAGCCTTTACGACTCCATTCGTTCTAGGTGCAATTGGCTTACTAACTCACAATGGGATGTTGGTCTTTGCTATCTTAGGATCTTGGTTAATTGTAACCTCTATCTTTGTCATGTACCTACTTCACAAGAGAGCTTAGGATTGGTTTCCTAAGTTTTTCTTTTTGTGAATTTTGTACCCAGACAGTATTTGTTTTAGACCCTTGTTTACAGACTAATTTCTTGATAAAATAGAAATTATGACAAGATACAAAGCAACTATTTCCTATGATGGTTACGCCTTTGCTGGCTTTCAGCGCCAGCCCCATGCGCGTAGCGTTCAGGAAGAAATTGAAAAAACCTTGACGAGACTCAATAAAGGGAAAGCCATCACTGTTCACGGTGCTGGTAGGACAGATAGTGGGGTTCATGCTTTGGGACAGGTGATTCATTTTGACCTGCCTTATCAGATGGATGAGGAGAAGCTCCGTTTTGCTTTGGACACCCAATCTCCTGAAGATATAGATGTGATTTCAATTGAGCTTGTGGCAGATGATTTTCATTGCCGTTATGCCAAGCATAGCAAGACCTATGAGTTTATCGTAGACAGGGGCCGTCCCAAAAATCCTATGCGCCGTCACTATGCCACTCACTTTCCCTATCCACTCGATGTGGAACGCATGCAGATTGCAATCAAAAAGCTAGAGGGAACCCATGATTTTACCGGTTTTACAGCCTCTGGGACTAGTGTAGAGGACAAGGTTCGTACTATTACAGAAGCTAGTCTTAGGGTTGATGAGACAGACCAGTTTTTGACTTTTACCTTTTCAGGAAATGGTTTCTTGTATAAGCAGATTCGTAATATGGTGGGGACACTGCTCAAAATCGGCAATAACCGCATGCCAGTAGAGCAGATTAACCTCATCTTGGAGAAAAAGGACAGGCAACTTGCAGGTCCCACTGCAGCACCAAATGGTTTATATTTAAAGGAGATTCGTTATGAAGAATAATCGTATTTTAGCACTTTCTGGGAATGATATTTTTAGTGGTGGTGGCCTGTCAGCTGATTTGGCTACCTATACCTTGAACGGCTTGCATGGCTTTGTAGCAGTGACTTGTTTGACAGCCTTGACAGAAAAAGGATTTGAAGTCTTTCCAACTGACGATACCATTTTTCAACATGAATTAGATAGCTTGCGTGATGTGGAGTTTGGAGGAATTAAGATTGGTCTTCTACCAACTGTCAGTGTGGCTGAGAAGGCATTGGATTTTGTCAAACAACGCTCAGGAGTGCCTGTGGTTCTGGATCCTGTCTTGGTCTGCAAGGAAACACACGACGTAGCTGTAAGTGAACTCTGTCAAGAACTGATTCGTTTTTTCCCTTATGTTAGTGTGATTACACCTAATCTTCCTGAAGCAGAATTATTGGCTGGTCAGGAAATCAAAACCTTGGAAGACATGAAAGCTGTAGCGCAGAAATTGCATGACTTAGGCGCACCAGCAGTCATTATCAAGGGAGGCAATCGCCTTAGTCAGGACAAGGCTGTGGATGTCTTTTATGATGGACAGACCTTTACTATCCTAGAAAATCCTGTCATTCAAGGGCAAAATGCTGGCGCAGGTTGTACCTTTGCCTCAAGCATTGCCAGTCACTTGGTTAAAGGTGATGAACTTTTACCAGCAGTAGAAAGCTCTAAGGCTTTCGTTTATCGTGCTATTGCACAAGCAGATCAGTATGGAGTAAGACAATATGAAGCAAACCAAAACAACTAAAATCGCCCTTGTATCCCTATTAACCGCCCTCTCTGTGGTTCTAGGTTATTTCTTAAAAATTCCAACACCGACAGGCATTCTAACTCTTTTAGATGCGGGTGTCTTCTTTACGGCCTTCTACTTTGGTAGTCGCGAAGGGGCTGTAGTCGGAGGACTAGCAGGTTTCTTGATTGACCTCTTATCAGGCTACCCTCAGTGGATGTTCTTTAGCTTGCTCAACCATGGCTTGCAGGGATTTTTCGCAGGACTTAAAGGAAAAACTCAGTGGTTAGGCCTTATCTTAGCAACGATTGCCATGGTAGGGGGTTACGCCTTGGGTTCTACATTGATGAATGGCTGGACTGCAGCCCTACCAGAAATTTTACCAAATTTCATGCAAAATATGGTAGGGATGATTGTAGGATTTATTCTTAGTCAAAGTATCAAGAAGATTAAGTAAAGAGGATGTGGAGAAAGTCCTAAGAATTAGAAAAAACGCATAGTATCAGGTGTTGAAACCTTGATACTATGCGTTTTATTGTGGGAAGATTTTATACTCTTCGAAAATCTCTTCAAATCGCGTCAACGTCGCCTTGCCGTAGATATGGTTACTGACTTCGTCAGTTCTATCCACAACCTCAAAACAGTGTTTTGAGCTGACTTCATCAGTCTTATCTACAACCTCAAAACAGTGTTTTGAGCAACCTGCGGCTAGTTTCCTAGTTTGCTTTTTGATTTTCATTGAGTATTAGAT